>JAFAOB010000327.1 GCA_019238055.1 Alphaproteobacteria bacterium | reverse complement strand
TGACGGCCGGGACGGTCGCTTTTGCCCGCCGTGTCGTCGCGGAAAAGCGCCCATTGCAGCGCATTCGCGACGGGGCCGACAAGCTCGCGGTAGCACAAGCGGATTCCCGTTCGTTCGACGAGACCGCGGCGGCGCTGACCCGCCGCTTGCGCGGTCGCGAGGCGCCGGCGGCTTGCGTCGAGGCGGTGCGCAATGCCTTCACCTTGCCCTTTGATAAAGGGCTGCGGCGCGAAAGCGAGCTGTTTCGCAAGCTCGTCACTGGCGATCAGTCAAAGGCGCAGCGCCACATCTTCTTCGCCGAACGGGAGGCGGCAAAGGTGCCCAATATGCCGGCGAGGACCGAGCCGCGGCCAATTGCCCGTGCAGCGGTGCTCGGCGCCGGTACAATGGGCGGCGGCATCGCGATGTGCTTTGCCAATGCCGGCATTCCGGTCACGCTGATCGAGACGAGCGACGAGCAGCTGCAAAAAGGGCGTGACCGGATTGCCGCCAATTACCGTGCGACGATGGCGCGTGGCGGGCTTAGCGCCGAGGATATGGAGCGGCGCGTCGGGCTGATCGCGGGTAAGGTCGGCATCGATGCGGCGGCTGAGGCCGATGTCGTGATCGAGGCCGTGTTCGAGGATATGGACCTCAAAAAGCGGGTGTTCGCCGAACTCGATCGAGTCGCCAAACCTGGGGCGCTGCTCGCGACCAATACCTCGACGCTTGATGTCGACGAAATCGCCGGCGCCACGGCGCGGCCCCAAGACATAATCGGGACCCATTTCTTCAGCCCCGCGAACGTTATGCGGCTCTTAGAAATCGTGCGTGGCGCCGGCAGCGCGCCCGATGCGCTCGCGACCGCGCTCGCGCTTGCGCGGCGGCTCGGCAAAGTGCCGGTCGTGGTCGGGGTCTGTTATGGTTTTGTCGGCAACCGGATGCTCGCGCGCCGCTCGGTCGAGGCGGAACGGTTATTGCTCGAAGGCGCGCTGCCGCAGGATGTCGAGGCGGCTCTCGTTGAATTCGGCTTGCCGATGGGGCCGTTTGCGATGATGGATCTGGCCGGGCTCGATGTCGGCTGGCTGATCCGCAAATCTCGCGGCGAGCGTGCCGTCATCGAAGACGCGCTGTGCGAAGCCGGACATTTTGGCCAGAAGACCGGCAAAGGGTACTTCAGATACGAGGCCGGGTCGCGGACGCCGATTCCTGATCCCGAGGTCGAACGGATCATCCTCGACGCCTCGGCCCGGCTCGGCATATCGCGGCGCAAGATCGGGCCGGAGGAGATTGTCGAGCGCACGGCCTTGCCGATGATCAATGAGGGAGCGCGAATATTGGAAGAGGGCATCGCCGCGCGGTCCGGCGATATCGATGTTGTCTGGGTCTACGGCTATGGCTGGCCGGTGTGGCGCGGCGGCCCGATGTATTACGCCGACCAGCTCGGTCTCAGCCATGTTCGTGACAGGCTGGCACATTACGCCGAACACGCGGGCGACGAGAGCTTGCGTCCCGCGGCGCTGATCTCGCACCTCGCTGCCGAGGGCCGAGGATTTGGATCGTGATTAAAACCGTCATGCCCGCGCAAGCGGGAATCCACAATTATACCACTGAGTGGTGGCCCTGGGCCCCGCTTTCGCGGGGCGACAGGAAACGGGAGCGCAACTGATGGATCTCCGCTTTACGCCTGAGGAACTGGCCTTTCGCGATGAAGTCCGAACCTTCTTTCACGAGAATCTGCCCGAGAGCATACGCACCAAGCTGGTGGAAGGAAAAAAGCTCGCCAAGGACGACATCGTCACCTGGCAACGCATCCTGAACAAAAAGGGCTGGGCAGTCGCGAACTGGCCGGTCGAATGGGGTGGCACCGGCTGGACGCCGGTTCAGCAATACATCTTTCAGGAAGAGCTGCAATTGACGCCGGCGCCTCAGCCCTTGGGCTTTGGCGTGACCATGGTCGGCCCGGTCATGATCGCGTTCGGCTCAGAGACGCAGAAAAAGCATTTTCTGCCCCGCATCGCCAATCTCGAGGATTGGTGGTGCCAGGGCTTTTCCGAACCGGGCTCGGGCTCCGATCTCGCCTCGTTGCGAACCGCAGCCAAGCGCGATGGTGATCATTACATCGTCAATGGGCAAAAGACCTGGACCACACTGGCGCAGCACGCCGATTGGATCTTTTGCCTGGTGCGCACCGACCCGCAGGCGAAAAAGCAAGAGGGCATCTCGTTTCTGCTGATCGATATGAAAACGCCCGGGATCACGGTGCGCCCGATCATCACGATCGAGGGCGGTCACGAGGTCAACGAGGTCTTTTTCGACGATGTCAACGTCCCGGTCGAAAACCTGGTCGGCCAGGAGAACAAGGGCTGGGACTACGCGAAATATCTGCTTGGCCGCGAGCGCACCGGGATTGCGCGGGTCGGTTTATCGAAAGAGCGTATTCGACGGATCAAGGAACTGGCGGCGCTCGAGCGCGATGGCGAGAGGCCGCTGATCGAAGACGAGCGGTTCCGCGAAAAGCTGGCTGCAGTCGAGGTCGAGCTGAAGGCGCTCGAAATGACGCAGTTGCGCGTCGTGGCAGCCGAGCGCCACCGCACCGACAACAGACCCGATCCCGCCTCCTCAATCCTCAAGATCAAGGGCTCGGAGATTCAGCAGGCAACGACAGAGCTATTGATGGAGGTCGTCGGTCCGTACGCGTTGCCATACCAGCCGGAGCGTGAGGATGACGACCGCTGGAATGAGCCGCCGATCGGCCCCGAATGGGCCGGACCGATCGCGCCCACTTACTTCAACTGGCGTAAAACGACGATTTACGGCGGGACGAATGAAATCCAAAAGAATATCGTGGCCAAGGCCATTCTCGGATTGTGATGTGTGAAACACGGCTTGAGGCTCTGGCCATTGCCTCGGCAGAGGCGACAGGGACCTCGGGCCTCACCGGGTGGTTTTGATCGAGCTCTGAGCTTGGGCGATATAGGGGGCGTTAGCGGATGGACTTCGATCTGAGCGAAGAGCAGCGATTGTTGAAGGACAGCCTCGACCGGTTGATCGGCGATCGCTACGCTTTTGAGCAGCGCAAGGCCTATGCCCAAAACGCGGAGGGCTGGAGCCGCGAGCTGTGGCGCCAATACGCCGAGTTGGGATTGCTTGGGCTGCCCTTTGCCGAAGCTGATGGCGGCTCGGGGGGCGGTCCGGTTGAAACGATGCTGGTCATGGAAGCGATCGGCCGCGGTCTGGTACTTGAACCGTATTTCGCCACGGTCGTGCTCGGCGGCGGTTTTCTGCGCCATGGCGGCAATGCCGAGTTACGCCGCGAGGTCGTTCCCAAAATCGCAGATGGCAGCCTGATCCTGGCATTCGGTCAGACCGAACGGAATTCGCGCTGGAACCTCGCCGATGTCATGACGAGAGCCCGCCGCGACGGCTCCGGGTGGGTGCTCGACGGCGAAAAGGGTGTGGTGCTGTATGGCGACAGCGCCGGCAAGCTGATCGTGACAGCGCGGCTCGGCGGCGGGCAGCGCGATCGCGAGGGGATCGGCGTGTTTCTGGTCGATGCTGCAGCCCCGGGTATCTCGCGGCGGGGCTACCCAACCCAAGACGGGTTGCGAGCGGCAGAGGTGACACTCGCCGGGGTGCGGGTCGGGGCGGATGCCGTGCTCGGCGAGCCGGGCGCCGGACTGCCGCTTGTCGAGCGCGTTGTCGACGAAGGGGTCGCGGCGCTTTGTGCCGAGGCGGTCGGGGCGATGGCGATCATGCATGAGCTGACGGTCGAGTATTTAAAGACCCGTCGCCAGTTTGGCCGCGAGATCGGCAGCTTTCAGGTGCTGCAGCACCGTGCTGTCGACATGTTGATAGCGTTGGAGCAAGCCCGCAGTATGGCGATGTACGCAACAATGATGGCGGCCGAGGAGAACGCGACCGAGCGCCGCGATGCAATATCGGCCGCCAAGATCCAAATTGGTCGCTCGGGAAAATTCGTCGGACAGCAGGCGATCCAGCTGCATGGCGGCATCGGCATGACGATGGAATACAAAGTCGGCCACTACTTCAAACGCGTGACAATGATCGATACGATCTTCGGCGACGCCGACTATCATCTGCGAGCGCTGGCCCGCCGCGGCGGATCGCCGATTGCCACATGAGCCGGTTCGAAGGTCATCGACCGGTGTGATCGCCCGCGATGCGGTGCCAATGATTCTAACCTGTCCTGCCTGTGACACCCGTTATCGCGTTCACGATCAGGAATTTGCGGGTTCGACCGGACGCACTGTTCGGTGCGCCAATTGCGGTCATGTTTGGTACGAGACGGCTGCCGCCCGGCAGAAATCTGCTGCTGGCATAGCACATGAAGGAGTTCTAGGCGACCAGGACGAGGCCACCGCTCAATCGATCGGGCGAGCTGCCTCGGCAGAGATCCCACGGCTCGATATCCCGCCGCGTACTCCGCCTGCATCGTCGCGCGCACGATCCCGCGCCTCGGGGATAGCAGGCATCGTGGCGCTGCTGGCAGTGATAATCATTGGCGGCGTGTTTATCGATCGCCACTTTGCGACGGATCAGCAAGCCCCAGCGGTGGCTCCCCATACCGCGGCGGCTACACCGGCCCCCGAGACCGAGATTGGCCTAGTGATACGAAAAATCGTACCGGCACGCACACCCGACGGGCTGGTTGTCGATGGCGAGATCGCTAATCCCGGCAGTGTGCCACGCGATGTTCCGCGGCTGCGCGTCACACTGCAGGATTCGGCCGAAAAAGAGCTGCAGTTCAAAACCGTCGACCCGCCAAAGCGGCGGCTGGAGCCGGGCGAAGTCGCCCATTTTGAAACGCCGTTCACTAATCCGCCCGATGCGGCAACCGGGGTCGTTGTAACATTCGCTTCGTCGTGACAATCCTGATCGGGGTAGGCGATGGCCGAACCAGGTTCCCAACAGCGCTATACCGCGAACCTTCAAGGCGAAATCGACAGCGCCGAACTCTATAAAACGTTATCCGAGACCGAAAAGAACCCGCAGCTGGCGCAGGTCTACAGTCGCCTCGCGGCGGTCGAGTCGGCGCATGCGGAATTTTGGAAGAAACAGATCGCAGCCCTGGGGCAGCATGTCCCAAGATTGCGTCCCGGGTTTCGCACCCGAGCTCTCGCTTGGCTCGCGCGCCGATTTGGTCCGGCCTTCGTATTGCCGACAGTCAACACCCTCGAGCACCTGGACAGCGGCTCCTATTCCACCCAACCCGAGGCGGTAGCGGGCGGGCTTCCGGCGACAGAGCGCTCGCACGCGCGGATCATCAAGGCGCTCGCTGCACCCTCGCCGACGGCATTCACCGGCGCCACTCTGGCGCGGCTCGAAGGCCGCCATCGTGGGCACGGCGGCAATGCATTGCGTGCCGCCGTGCTCGGCGCCAATGACGGGCTCGTCTCCAATCTCAGTCTCGTAATGGGGGTAGCGGGTGCGGATTTGGCGCCGCATGCCATACTCGTCACCGGGATCGCCGGTCTGCTCGCGGGCTCGTGTTCGATGGCGCTCGGCGAATGGCTGTCGGTCAACACCGCGCGCGAGTCGGCGCAACGCCAGATCAATACCGAAGCCGACGAATTGGAGCAGGTCCCGGAAGAAGAAGAGGAGGAGCTGGCGCTGATCTACCAGGCGAAGGGGCTGCCTGAAGAGCTTGCGAGGACTCTGGCCAAGCAATTGATTGCCAACAAGAAGACCGCCCTCGACACGCTGGTCCGCGAGGAATTGGGGGTCGATCCCGAGGAGCTCGGCGGGTCGGCCTGGGCCGCTTCCGGCACATCCTTCATGCTTTTTGCCATCGGCGCGATCTTTCCGGTGGCGCCCTATTTTGGCTTTGGCGGAATGCCGGCACTAGCAGCAAGCTTGGCTGCGAGCAGTGCCGCCTTGTTCCTGCTCGGGGCTGGTACGTCGCTGTTCACCGGCCGGAGTGTTTGGTTTTCAGGGGCGCGTCAGCTGGTCGTCGGTCTTGCGGCGGCCGGTATCACTTTTGGCGTCGGCCGGCTGATCGGCGTCGCGGTTGCCGGCTAGGATCGCGCCTGCCTAACGGAAGCGGGTCAGCAGCCTGGTGCGGGCAAGAAATTCGGCGCGGGCGAGCTGGTGCTCGAGGGCGAGGCGCTCGGAAACCTTGAGCGGACGGTGGGCGCCGGGAAACGGCACCCAGCCATTCCCATCGAACAGCAGCAGATTACCGAGCCCACTCTCGTCGAGCGTCCAGTTTCGCACCGGTCCCGTGTCGATATGGATGAAATGCGAATGGGGATACCAGCCGACGCCGCCGCGGCGCATTGCGCGCGCGGCTTCCATCGCTTGCGCGAGCTTTGAGCCGAGCGAAATGTCGAGCGCCCGGCCGTAAATGTGCTGGCTGTTCTCGGCAACGCCGAACATTGTACGCGCCAGCATCTCGTTTGTGGCGCGGGTGCGATAAGCCGACAGGATCGTCGCCTGGCGCTCGCCCACAGCATCAAGAACGTTGGCGAGGAAATCGAAGACACCGACATCCATCTGCGCGACCGCACCGCAGTGAAAGTCTCTGAAGAAGACGCAAAGTTCCTTGACCGCCTGCTCGATCGGACCGTTGTCGTCGCGATAAGCGCCATCAAAGGTCTCACCGGTATGGGCGTTGACCAGTCGCAACCGGCGCAATGTCGGCGGCCGCGGGACCGCCCGTGCGGTCAGCGGCCATGCGGCGCTACCTGCGATGATCGAGAGAACCTGACGTCTGTTCATCAGCGAACCTATTTTTAGGTGTCCGTATGGCGATTACACGCCTCACGATCTCAGCGCTCTGCATTGACTGGGCGGACCTTCTTCGCGATGGGCGGAAGGGGACGCGAAGCTCTGCCGCTGGCTCTGCACTGATAGCATGATGACGAGAGCCCTCATTCGATCTGCTGGCGATCATCAAGGCTGCCGGGACTGCTGAGATCGGTTAGACTGTAAACCTGGGAAGCAGAAGGCGGGCCAATATGCTTACGCCGTGCTATTCGTCATATGACGACGCGCTCGACGCAATGACACCCTACGGGATCGCGCTGGATAACGGCAATACCAACCATGCACCGATGGTTGCTGAGGCGCTATGCGCGCTCGGGCGTCCCGAGGCGGTGATGCCTTGGCTCGCACGCTATCGCGACCGAATGCGGCCGCGTCCGCCGGCGGGCGAGCTAATTCGCAGCGACGATTGGCGTGATATGCTCGGGCACCGTGAGCGCTTCACCGACTGGGCGTTGTTCTTTCGCAACGAGATCGGGCAAGCCGCATGGCAAACCGTGCTCGATCACTGGGTTGAACGGCTCGCTCCCGGATTTTGCGCCGCGGCGACGCATGGCGTGATCCGCGTCGGGCATGCAGTGCGCGGGCTTGCCGAAGCCGAGACGCCGAGCCGGCGCCGCGAGCTGGCCGACGCGCTCGCGAGCTGGGCAGCGACCTGGCAGCGGTTGCCGGAAGACAACCGCCGGCTGCCAGAACCCCTGGCGCCGCGCGAAGCGATCATGCGTGTCCCGACCGTTCCGCCTGGCCAGCGCCGCCCTGGCAATATTGTCACAGCACTCGCGATCCTCGATGACATGCCGTGGTTCGCACCGATCATCGGCTGGGTCACCACCGAGCGGCCGACAGCGTCGCAAATCGCCGAAATGACCGAGTTGTTTGCGCGGGTCTATCTGGCGAATGCCCGCGATATACCAACGACGATCGCTTTCATTCACGCAGTGACCAGCCCTGCGGCTCTCGGACACATTGTCCCTCACATCGGCGAAGGCACGGCGCGCACCGCACTGCGCTACGCTTGGCAAAGCGGCTGCGCGCTCTACGCCTGCTACGGCAGCGGTACCGCTTTCGCCGACTTGGTCGAGCCTTGCGAAAGAAGCGAACGCCAGCTGATCGACCACGCAATCGAAAACGGCGACGAGCACGTGATCAAATTCACCGAGGCGTGTCTCGGCCGCCATGCTATTGCCGCTTCCGTCGCCTATTACGCTGCAATCGATCACGTTGCCGGAATGCTTCGGCCCCGTCAGCGCGCCAACTCGTGATCCCCTCGAGGCCGAGCTAGAGTCAAGGGCGCAAGGTCAGGAGGCGGTCGGCGACAGCCACGGGTTGGCGAAATCAGTGAGCGATTTTGCTCGCGAAAGCCGTGCTTCCTCTTTCGCAGCAACATAGCGGCGGTAAGCGGCGCGATCGGAATCGGGGATTGTCGCCTGAGTGGGAACCGCGCAGACCGTAGGACAGCGGGTAACTTTTTTAGTGCGCAAAAATTGAGCGATTGCCTCTTCATAATTGGTTTGCAACATGGTCGCTTCTCGGGATGGTTGGGGGACGAGATGGTGATAAATCAATTTGGTTAAGTGATGGTTTATAATAAAACGTCAAAAAAGCGGGCAATCGCATCGCAGTGAGACCGCGATATAGCTTTTTGGGGCAAATCCGACGATATATGGGCGTGAGGACGCAAACATCGGGATCCGGATTTTGGCCAAGCCGGAATTTACGGTGCGGTTTTGGGGCGTGCGCGGCAGCATCGCCTGCCCAGGCCCGGATACGGTGCGTTACGGCGGCAATACGTCTTGTGTCGAGATGCGTTGCGGCAACCACCTCATGGTGTTTGACGGCGGCACCGGCTTGCGTCTTTTGGGCAACGAGTTGATGCAGGCGGAACAGCCGGCGGAGTTGGACCTTTTCTATAGCCACACACATTTTGACCACATCTGCGGGCTGCCGTTTTTTGCGCCATGCTATGATTCGCGTAGCAGGATCCGCATATGGGCTGGTCATCTTAACGGGCGCGGAATCAAGACCGTGCTCGAGGACATGATGATCGAGCCGCTGTTTCCAATCCCAATGGGGATCTTCACAGCTCAGATCGAATTTCACGATTTTGGCGCCGGGGACAGACTGTCGCCGCACAGCGGGATCGACATCGCAACCGGGCCACTCAATCATCCAAACGGTGCCACCGGTTACCGCATCGAATTTGCCGGCAAAGTTGTCGCCTACATTACCGACACTGAGCATCGCCCCGAAGGCCTCGACCGCAACATCCTGGCCTTGGTCAAACGGGCGGATCTAATGATTTACGATGCGACCTATACTGATGCGGAATTCCCCCAGCACAAGGATTGGGGCCATTCCACCTGGCAGGAAGGGGTGCGGTTGGCTGACGCCGCTGGCGTGCGTAGGTTGGTGATCTTTCACCACGATCCCGGTCATGACGACGCCTTTATGGATGGGGTCGCGGCCGAGGCCGAGGTGACACGGCCTGGCACGATCGTCGCCCATGAAGGGCTCGTGTTGCATCCCTGATGCGCTAGCCCAACGGTAGCGCCGGCTCAATGATAGGGATCGGCAGCGTCGCGCAATCCATCCCCAAAAAAGTTGAAGGCGAGCACGGCGACGATCACGGTCGCGACCGGCGCCATCAGCCAGGGATATAGCGCTACGACATTGATATTCTGCGCATCGCTCAGTAGCACGCCCCAACTGGTCATCGGTGGCCGCACCCCAAGCCCGAGAAACGACAGCGCCGTCTCGCCGAGTATCATGCCGGGAACCATCAGCGTGGCCGAGGCGATCAGGTGGCTCGAAAAGCTCGGCAGCAAATGGCGGCCGATGATGCGCACCGGTCGTGCGCCCATCAGCACCGCGGCGGTGCAGAAATCTTCCTCACGCAAGGCCAGCAATTTGGAGCGCACCGCGCGCGCCAGATGCGTCCAGTCGATCATCCCCAGGATCAGCGTGATCCCGAAATAGACGAACAGCGGGCTCCAGCTGACCGGCAAGATCGCCGATAACGCCATCCACAGCGGCAAATGCGGAAAGGATTGGATCACCTCCATCGCCCGCTGGATCAGGATGTCGGTCCATCCACCGTAATAGCCGGCAATGCCGCCGATGACGATTCCAAGAGTCAGGCTGACCGCGACGCCAACAAGCCCGACCGTCAATGAGACGCGTGCTCCATAGATCATCCGCGACATCAGGTCCCGGCCAAGCCGGTCGGTGCCCAGCAGAAACAACTGGCCGCCATGAGCTGGGCAAGCAAGATGGAGATTGCCCGGGAACAGTCCCCAAAACTTGTATTCGTCACCTCGGCAGAAAAAGCGTATCGGCTGACGCTTCTCCGGATCTGGCGTGTAAATCCGCTCCAGCCGCTTCATATCGAGCCGGTAGTCGAAGCCGAGCACATAAGGTGCGACGAGATGGCCGTGAGAGAAGATGTGAACCGGCTGCGGCGGGGCATAGATGAAGTCGGTATTGCGGGTATCCATCCCGTAAGGGGCAAGAAACTCGCAAATTGTGATCCCGATATACATTGCGAGCAGTATTGCGCCGGACGCAACGGCAACGCGGTGGCGGCACAACTTCCACCATACCATGCGCCATTGCGAGGCGACATAAAACCGTTCTTGCGCCGCCGTCATCCGCTCGACGGCATAGGGATCATAGGGCGCCCTGGAGACGTAGTGCGGAAGCGGTACCGGTTCGGCGAGGTCACCGGCCGGACTGTGCTCTGGCCCCGGAACAAAGGTCAGATCGCTCATTGCCGGCGCCCTGCCTGCAGCCGAATTCGCGGGTCGAGCAACGCCAAGGCGAGGTCGGACACAAACACGCCAATCACCGTCAGAAACGACATAAACATTAGAAACGAGCCGGCCAGGTACATGTCTTGACTGCGCAATGCGCTAAGCAGCATTGGCCCGGTCGTCGGCAGCGACATGACGACCGAAACGATCGCCGCCCCGGAAATCACCTGCGGCAGCAATGATCCGATGTCGGAAATGAACGGGTTCAGGGCCATCCGCAGCGGGTACTTGAAGAGTGCCCGGAGCGGGTGCAGGCCTTTGGCGCGCGCGGTCACGACATATTGCTTTTGCAGCTCGTCAAGCAGATTGGCGCGCAGCCGCCGGATCATGGCAGCGGTTCCCGCCGAGCCGATGACGATCACCGGAATCCAAATATGCGCCATCAGCGATAGGACCTTGCCCCAGCTCCACGGCTGATCGAGGTATTTCGGGTCCATCAAGCCGCCGATCGAGATCCCAAAATACACGTTCGCAAAATACAGCAGCACCAGCGCCAACAAAAAACTCGGCGTCGCCAGGCCGAGAAAGCCCAGTAAGGTCAGTAGGTGGTCGCTTATACTATACTGATGTGTTGCGGAGTAGATACCGATCGGAAATGCCACGACATAGGTAAAAATAATTGTAGTGATCGAGACGACTGCAGTCAAAAGTAGACGGTCTCCGACTACTTTATTGACTGGCAGATCATAGGAGAACGAATATCCGAGATCGCCATGTAACAGGCCGCCGACCCAATAGAGATATTGCTGCCATCGCGGGCGATCAAAGCCGTACTCCTTTTCGAGGAATTCGATCTTAGCGAGATCGGCTTTTTGCCCCGAGCCCTCCAGCTCGGCGATGTAGGTCGTGAAATAGTTGCCAGGAGGCAGATTGATTATCGTAAATATAACAATACTAATCGCGACCAAAGTCGGGATCATGATCAGGATGCGATGGATAATGTACCGGAGCATCAGGCTAATCCTGTCGTGCTTGCCGCGGCAAGTACAGGGTACCGAAGTTTTGGATGTCGTACGCGGGCGGGTTGTCGGGGTCAACAGCAGCGTGAGCGCGTGGTCAAACCTCAAGGGTTCGCTGCTGTGGGCTCGGCGCCAATGGACGCCGATTTTGCCGGCGCACCGGTCTCGAACCAGAAATGATCTGGCTTGTAGATGCCGAAAAAGGCTCCGGGATCCCAATTGTAGATCCCTTTTTCCGGGATATTGCGCAATTTATCGTTGACCACGACGGGTTGCAATACGCCGCCAACGGTACCGATCGAAAACACTTCATCGGCCCATATTTGCAGGATGTCGTGCCAAATGGCGCGCTGCTTGTCCTCTGCGGCGGTGTCAAGCCACTGGTTAAACAGATCGCGGAGCTTGACCGCGGACGGCAGATCCGGCGGTTCGCCGGCCTCGCCTTTGGTTTCGTAATATTGGCCCCATTTTGGCCATTCGAGTTCCTGCTGCGATGTGGGAGCAAATTCCCACGGCGACGCCGCCGCATTGGCGAGACCGTTCTCGATCCCCTTGTCAAGCGACATTAATGTTTCGCCGGAAAACACGCGCCGCCGAAACAGGGTCAGCTGCGCCGGCTTGGCGAAGAGCCTGATCCCGATGTGGCGCCACGAGTCGCGGATCAACTCGAGAACATCGGGTTCCTCGGGCAGTTCGCCCGAATATTCGACGATGATCTCCATCAGCCGGCCGTCGGGCAGTAGCCGAACGTCATCGCTGCCGCGCTTGGTCAGCCCGATCAGATCGAGCAAGCGATTGGCCTCACCCGGATCATACTGCGCCCAGGCTTGGCGATGGGCGGCTTCGTAAAGCGGGCTTTGTGGCAGCAGCGTGTTCTGCCCTTCGATCGCCAAGCCAAAGTAGATCACCTCATTGAGTTCGTGGCGATTGACGGCAAGCGACAAGGCGCGCCGAAAGCGTACGTCGCGCAGCAGCCCACGCCATACCGGATCCTGGACGTTAAGATTGGGGTAAAGCGCGAACTGGCTGCCGGGCCCGGTCCGCCATAGCCGTACGTTGTAGTGATTGCGGTCCTCGCCCTGGCGCAAAAACGTATAATTGTCAAAGCTCAAATAGCGTGCCTGCAGATCGCTTTCGCCAGCCGCAGTCTTGGCCGAGATGATGCGCGAATCGGCCAGCGACATGATCACCTGATCTATATAGGGAAGCTGATTGCCTGACTTGTCAACCCGGTAATAATAAGGATTGCGTTCAAAGATAAACCGCTCCGCTGGCGGTTTGGTTTTCAGAATCCACGGCTCTAAACTCGGCAAATCCGGGTTGTCGTTTTTGTACATTCCACTGTGGCGAAAGTGCAGCACCGCCCAATTCCGCACCCCCGCCTGTTTGATCATGGCGGTGAGCTTGGCTTTATCGGCATATTTCGCGTGGAACTGCTTAAGGTAGTGAGCGGGGGCATAAATGAAGAGCGGGTCGGGACCGGCAATCTGGGGTACAAACAGCGGGTTCGGGCGCGACCAGCTGTAACGCACTGTGGTCTCATCCATAACCTCGAACCGCGGCTTGTCGCCACCCGGCACCAGTTCGACCGGCAGGCCGGAGGGCGTCAATTTCTTGTTGCCCGCGATGTCTTCGAACCAGTAGCGGAAATCCTCGGTCGTAAACGGGTGGCCGTCGGACCATTTCATTCCCTTGCGCAGGTGCAAGGTGAAGATGCGTGCGCCCTCTATATCGATCGCCTTTAGGATGTCGGGCATGAATTTCAGCTCCGGTGTCAGAGACACCAGCCGGGCGTAGCCGTAGACCACCATCATTCGGGTGTCCTTCGGGGTCGCCATCAATATGCGCAATTCGCCGCCGGGTTTGCCCGACGAGTCGACCACAGCAGGCTCCGCCGGCACCCGGGCGGCGACATTGGGTAGGGCGCCCGCAGCAATCTTTTTAGCAAAAAATGGTGTTTCCGATGGCGAAACCTCGGCCCACGCGATGTCTGGGAACGACGCTAACACCCCTCCCAGAAGCAACGTGCTGTTGAACGAGCGTCGGGTCAGTCTCCTATTGCGCCGACCAACATCGTGATCTTCCATGTTTGCAGCTCCGCGGTCACGCGCGGGCGAGCCCACCCGCGCGCACCGGTAGTGTCGGCATCGCTCGTGCTTCGACAACATGGCCTGGCGCCACCTCAAACAACCCGAGCGGTTTGGCCCGTTCACGGCGGAATGGTTCTGGCCACGCGCCGGGGTCGGAGGCGCGGTCTTCCATCAGCCGCCGGAAATCGAGCCGCTGCGCCAAATCGGGGGTCGGGACCGCCGCCAACAGCGCCTGCGTATACGGATGCACCGGCGCGCGGAACAAGGTGGCGCGGTCTGCAGTCTCGACGATGCGACCAGCGCACATCACAGCAATGCGGTCGGCGATGTAATCGACGACTGCGAGGTTGTGGGAAATAAACAGATAGGTCAGTCCAAGTTTCTGCTTTAGATCCATCAGCAGATTGAGAATCTGTGCCTGGATCGAGACGTCTAGCGCCGAGGTTGGCTCGTCGCAGACCACGAGATCGGGCCGCAGCGCCAGCGCGCGAGCGATGCCGATGCGCTGCCGCTGACCGCCTGAGAAGCTGTGTGGGTATCGGCGCAGATGATGGCGATTAAGACCGACCAGTTCGACCAGTTCCTCAACGATCCCGCGGCGCGAGCGGGCATCGCCGATGCCATGGATCGCCAGCGGCTCCTCGACGATGTCGAACACCGTCATGCGTGGGTTTAATGACCCAAACGGGTCCTGAAATATGAATTGCACCTGACGCCGAAACTGCTTGAGCCGATCGCCTTCGAGCGCCAGCACGTCGATTTGCTTGCCGTGATCGTTGAAGGTGATCGATCCCACGTCTGGCTCGACCGCCCGCAGCAATATCTTGCTCAAAGTGGTCTTGCCGCACCCACTCTCGCCGACCAAGCCGAGGCATTCGCCCCGTTCGATCTTTAGGCTTACGTCATCGACCGCAATCACCCGCGCCGCTGCCCGGCCACTGCCGAAAATCCCAGCCTTGCGGATCGTGAATGATTTGTGCAACCCCCGGCATTCAAGCAGTGGCCCCGAATATCCTGCCGGCCATTGCGCTTTTTTCGCCATTAGATGCGGTGCATCACCGGATGCGATCTCGCGGATCGGCATCAGACGCTCCCCGGGCTTCATGTCGAAGCGCGGCACCGCGCGCAACAGGGCGCGCAGATAAGGATGCTCCGGCTGGCGGAAAATATCGTGAAGGGTGCCGCTTTCGACGACTTCGCCGCGATACATGACGACGATTTCTTCGGCGACATTGGCGACCACACCGAGGTCGTGGGTGATCAGCAGCACCGCCATGCCGAGCTCGTGCTGTAATTCGAGTATCAGCTTCAGGATCTGCGCCTGGATGGTCACATCGAGCGCGGTGGTCGGCTCGTCAGCGATCAACAGCGCCGGGCGGCAGACCAGCGCCATGGCGATCATCGCGCGCTGTCGCAATCCCCCCGACAGCTCGAATGGATAGCTTCTCAGTGCCCGATGTGGATCGGGGAAACCAACGAGGCGCAAGATCTCCTGGGTCAATTCGACAGCTTCTGCCGAACCGACCCTGCGATGCAGCCGCAAGGCCTCACCGACCTGATTGCCGACCGTGTGAAGCGGCGACAGCGACGTCATCGGCTCCTGGAAAATGATCGAGATGCGGCCGCCACGAATTGCCCGCATCTCAAGGCTGTTGGCCGGCAATCGTGCGAGGTCGACCGTGGTGCCGGCGCCGCGCGGGTCATTGAAGAGGATATTGCCCTGCGTAATCTCCCCGTTGCGCGGCAGGATGCGCATGATCGCCTGGCTGACGACAGACTTTCCTGAACCGGATTCGCCGACCAAGGCCACCGTCGAACGCGGCCGCACCCGAAATGAGGCGCCTCTAACCGCGTGGATAAAGCCGCCCGGTGCGGCAAAACGTATGTGAAGATCGCGTATGGTGAGCAGATCGCTCACGCCCGGCCCTCCGCCGCGCTTGCACCGTAAAAACCGGACGTTCTGAGCCCGAGCGCCTGCAGATTGGCGGCGGTCGTGGAGCTTAACTCGATACCGCGCAGCGCAGCGGCAAGCGCCGAGCGCTCGACCAGCTGTTCAAATCCATCAACCCGGCTGTCGAGGCGGATCGATGAAGTGCCGGCACGCAGCTCAAGCTGCATCCAGCCATCGCGGCGATCGCGCCGGGTCGAATAATAGGCGAGCTCCATACGATCGAGTTCGGCCCATAAAATGGTTGCTGCGAGCGGTCCCAGGGCGGACAGCCCGGTTTCGGTCGCTTCGAACCGGGTTGCATGGCGCAGCCCGGTGCGCAGCCCGAATAGTGCGAACAGCGCAGCAATACTGACAAATACCGCAGTCGCGACCGGGCCGACCGACGCGCTCGCCAGGATCGCCACCGCCGGGCAGAACCCGGCGGTGGCGCGCAGATAGTCGCCGATCATCGCCGAACTCGGATAGCTATGGCGGGTCACGCCTGGCCCCTGGTCGCCGACTTGGCATCCGCCGATGCGAAAACTGCGTCGGCATCGAGCCAGCGCGCCGCCGGATGATTGCGCGTCAGGCTGATCAATCGGGCGAGAAAGGTGCTGCTCGCCTCGTCTTGCACGAGATGGTGGGTCAACAGCCCGGTCGGCTCGTCGGGATCGGCATTGCCGCTCCGGCGCGCTCTCAAATGCGCGACTAGCCCGCCGAGCGCCGCCGCCTCGCCAACAAAGCCTCGATCGGTGCGCCAGGAGACAAGATCGACATGCACGTTGGCTTCGAAAACCCCCGGCTCAGGATAAGCCGAGAAGCGGGCCTTGATCTTTGAAATGCCACGGATGCCGATTTCGGCGAGGAGCGGCAGGAACGAGTCGTCGAAGCGGTTCCACGGTGGCGCCAACACGGCGAGAGCACGTGGTCCGAACAATTCAGCCAACCGTGCCCGCCCGAGCGCCAAATCAGTCTTAACCGTTTCGCGCGGGCGCGAATTTGGAAACTCGCTCTTTTTCACCGCTGAAGCATGGTTGGCATGCCGATACCCATGCTGCAGGACGCGGACCGAAGGCGATGCGTGTCGTTCAAGCCAGCCGGCGAGCGCCGGTTCTGCGTTTGCCGGGATAACGGCCAGAGAAACAGGGACCGCGCCGGCGACGGTCAGCAAATCGTCGAGCCGGCGAGAGGGCGCCACTGCGTCATCGTCACGCCACCACAGCGTTGCGGTCCTCCCTTCCTCCTCCCAGCGGTTCAATTCATACCCGAGATCGGTCCAATGTGTCGATCCAGGGGCTGGGCTGTCGGGAACAGTTATCATCGACCGAGCCTTTAGTCACCCGCCGGAACGATAATTTTCTGGATCCGGTTCTGACCTCGTCCGATTTGCGATCATCCGAGCAATTCTAATCGCGGTACAGTGCGCCCCCGCCGTGTCGAGTTCGAGCACTGAGGGAGGACGTTGAGCCACCCGCTCGATCGCCTCGGCTAGCCGCTCCGGCGAGAGCGCCGCAGCCGGCAACATCTCAATGACACCGCATGCCGCCAGCCGCTCGGCTCGCAAGGTTTGCTCGGTCTCGTGCTCCTCGGCAAACGGCACCAGCACCGCCGGGATGCGGGCGCCAATGATGTCGAGAACCGTATTATATCCAGCCTGACTGACCGAAACCCGGCAGCGCCGCAACATGTCTGCGAAATCGCTGCGATAGCGCTCGATGATGACGCCTTGTGGCACATCCGCCGCTAATTCCGCAAATTCGGCTGCCGGCAGATTGGGTCCGGTCAGGATCCGCCAATTGGCAACTGCGAGACAGCCGTGCCGCCTTGCCGCGAGTGCGGCCCGCATCAAGGCACCGCCGACAGCACCGCCGCCGGCCGAAACCAGAACCTCACCCGTACCGGCATTGCCGGTGTCGCGGGTTGCCGGCTCGGGTGCTGCGACATAACCCGTATAAACCAGCCGGTCGGCGATTTCCGAAGCGAGCGGAAAGCTTTCTTCCAGCCTGATCAACCGCGGATCGCCATGGACCAAAACCGCGTCAAAATTGGCACGGATACTATCGACGATCTCCTGTGCGCGCTTCTCTTCGCGCGGGGGGACGATGATGTCGCGCAGCGAGCACAATATTTCGGGTCGAGGCCGGCGCGCCCGAGCGGCGGCAATCAACGGCTCCAACTCGCGCCGGAAGGCGCGGCGGGCGAACGGGTAGCCCTCGATCAATACGGTGTCGGGCATGGTTTTGGCCAAGGCGGCGAGCAGCATCTCGCGGCGCTCTGACCACAAGGTCTCGTCGGCAGGCTGGCCATCAAGGCCGACGAGGTTGCGGAAGCTGGCATCGGTCGCTCGCAGTGGCGGCAGCTGTACGACAGCTCGGGCCTTGGCGCTGACGAGTTCGGGCATCGGTTCGCCACCAGTGATCAGGGTTACGGCGAGACCCTCCTGCGCCATTCCGTTGACAAGATGAAGCGCGCGCCGCAGATGCCCGATCCCGAGCACGTGTTGGACATAGAACAGCACTGACCCGCTCATCGGACCCTGCCAGGCGGGCTCGAATGGTTATGCGGCATTTGCCAAGTGCAGCGTGTCGATGACGACGCCAAGGCGTGCGGCCGCCGCGGGCAGATCATGCTCGACCAGCACCCGCCGCCGCGCCGCCGCGGCGTACCGTCGGCGGAGCGCGACATCGGTGATGAGCTGCCGGACGGCCGCAGCAAAGGCCGCTGGATCTCCCGGCTGTACCAGCAATCCGGTCATTTGATGCGCTACAATTTCGGCGACGCCGCCACTGGCGCCAGCAACCACCGGCAATCCGCTTGCCTGTGCTTCGAGCAATGCCATGCCAAAGGCCTCGTTGATCGCCGGCCATACATAGAGATCGGCGGCTGCGAGGCGGCGCGCCGTTGTGTCGGGGTCGAGCCTCCCCGCCAACACGAGCCGGCTATGAAGCGGGGCGAGTGCCGTCATGACCTCAGCCCGAGCGGCACCGTCCCCGATAACTTCAAGCGTCCAATCGAGATCGAGCAAGTTGGTCAGCGCCGCACCGAGAACCCGATAGGAAACCAGCTTATCGCCGTGGCGCATCATCGCCGCCGTGATCAGCCGAAGCGGAGGGCCATCCTTGGCCGGTCGCGGTGTGAAATCGGCCGCATCGACAAACGGCTTGATTCCCAGCCAGCGCGCCGGTTCGACAAGCAACGACAGCACGCAAGCGCGATCCACCGGGTTCAGCCCGATCACCGCGTCGGCACGCCGGATCGCCTGTTCCGCGGCGCGGTGACCCTGCGCCCACGGCCCATTCGCGCGCTTTGGCGCAAATGACGCCTCGGCGATAACGTAGGGGATTCCGAGTTCGGTCGAAATCCGCGGCCCGAGCCAGTCGGGTGCCTTGTGATAGATATGATAAGTAAACCACAGTTCCGGTGCGGCGGCCGGCGCGGCACGCCAGCGACTCAGGGCACGATCCGCGAGCCGCCCGCCAATGCCGGCAAGCCTTGCCTGTCGAAATTGGTCACCCCGCCCCTCGAAGCTGCGCAGCCGTGACGCTAATACGGGATGATGTCCGGCCAATTGCAGCGCTTCAAAGAACAGCTGAGCGACCCGCCGGTCGCCCGACGGTACCGGATGATCTGGCGGCTTCAACGGCGCGTAAAAGGCGATGCGCATGGTATCGCGAGCTAACCGGCCGCGACCGGCTCGCGTGCCCCTCTAACTTCGGTGGCGGTCTTTTCCGGCGTCAGTCCGAAGCGCCGCGCGAGCATATCGATGCCGGACGTCATCGAGAAGGATTGACGGACATGCCTCTCGCCGGCGGCGCCCAGGGCGGTGCGCCGCCCCGGGTCGCGGATCAAGGCTAGAAGAGCAGCCGCGAGCGTCGGGGGGTTGCCGGGCGGGACCAGCATGCCCGTTTCGCCGTCACGGATCAGCTCGGGGATTCCTGAGACATCGGTCGCAATGCAAGCAAGCCCTTGGCTTTGCGCCTCCATCAGAACATTGGGCAAGCCGTCGCGGTCACCATCGGCGGCAACTTTGGCGGCGAGGACAAACAAGTCGGCCGCGCGATAGGCAGCCAGTACTTCGGGCTGCGCGCAGGCACCCCGCCACTCGATCCGGCTGCTTAGACCAAGAAGCTCGGCTTGCCGGCGCAAGGCTCCCGCGAGCTCCCCACCGCCGATATGCACCAATCGCCACGCAAGATCGGGCGGCAGCAGCGCCAAGGCTGAGAGCAGCTCGTCGTAACCCTTCTTCGCCACCGCGCGACCGACGGAAAGCAGCCTGACCGGGCGCTCGGCGTCGCCCCCGTCGCCCCCCTGACAGCGCGGCGGCGGGGACGAAAACCGATCGAGATCGAGGCCATGATAACAGAGCGCAATGCGTTCCGGCTGCGGCGCCAGCGCCGCCAAATGGGCGTGGCCGGCCGCAGTGCACGTTACCACCCACTGCGCCGCGCCGAGCTTTTCGCGCTTTTCCCAATCGGGCGTCGTCCATATGTCCTTGGCATGGGCCGAGACGGTCCAGCCGAGCCCGCGCATCAGGGCTGTGTATCGGGCAACGGATGCCGGGGTGTGCAGAAAATGAGCATGCAGGTGGTGGATGTCGGCGGGCAGCTCGGCCGCCAGCACCAGCGCCTGACCGAACCGGCGGACCCGGTTCGGCGTCGGATCGCGCAGCAGATCGGCAAGCCAAGCCCGTTGCGCGTGTCGATAGCCGTTGCGGCGGCGTATTTGCCGCCAGCTTCGCCAAACGCGCAACGGCTCCTGGTAGAGGTACTCCGGAAGGTAGAGCCGTTCGGCGCGGATCGCTTCGGCAATCGGATGCACTTTACGATCGGTCGGATGACGCAGCGAGACGATCAGAATGCCGAGCCCGCATTGTTCGAGTGCCAGCATTTCCTGTGCGATAAAGGTTTCGGAAAGCCGTGGATACCCCTTGAGAATGTAGGCGACTTTCCGGGCATTCATGACGGCCCCAGTCTCGTTCATTGGCTGGCGCGCGCCCGCATGACAAGCTGCGGTATGCGGTCGCGGTCGAGCCATTTCTTCGCCAACCTGTTTACGTTAAGCATCCCGTCGAGCAAGCCCGGGATCACCGCGCTCGACGGTGGTGGTTGATTGACCAGGCGCCGCAATGCCGTTGCCATGGCCTGCGGATCCCGACTGCGGGTTTCGGGCAGCATCGCCAAAAGCCCGAGTTCCGCGGCGCGCGCGGCGCGGATGTGCTGTTCGAGTCGGGGTGCGATGCGCGGCATGATCAGCGCCGGCTTGTCGAAGGACAGGATCTCGCAAAAGGTGTTGTAGCCGCCCATCGCGACGACACCGACGGCGCGCGCAATCAGCGCTTCGAGGCGGGCGCTGAAGGTGATCGCGTGAACCCTTTGCAGCCGCGCCGCCCGGGCTGCGAAGCCGACCCGCTGCTCGGGCGCCATGAATGGACCGAACACGATCAGCGCCGGCAGCGGAATGTCCGGGTCCTGCTCGTAGGCCGCGAGCACCATATCGACGAGCTCGTCGCCATCGCCACCACCGCCCGGCGTGACAAGCAAAAACGGCTTCTCGATGATCTGTTGCAAATCCGGCGTCAGCACCGCGTCGTTCGCGGTGCGGCGCAGATAGCCGGTATAAACCATCTTTCTCCGCACACTCGCCGGCACGTTGAGCCCGGCCAGCGGGTCACAGATTTGCGGCAGGCCGTAGACCCAGATCTCATCGTAGTATTCGGCGAGCGCCGGCAACGCGTGTTTGCGTTCCCATTCGCTTTCAAGCGCTTCGGGATCGTCCATCACATCGCGCAAACCGAGGATCACCGTTGCCCGCCGGCACTGCAGCAGCTCCAGGGTGTCGCGCACCTCTCCGCGCAGGCCGAGCGGCTCTTTGTCTACGATCAGCATGTCGGGGTCGAAAATGTCGGCTGTATGACGGATGATCGAGGAGCGCATCGCCAATGTCTCCTCAATATCGATATGGAGATTGAGCGAAACATACTCGCCGTTGCGCAGCTTGATGACCCCGGGGACACGCACGAAGTCGACCCTCGATCGGAAATCGAAGCTGCCGATGATTGGCGAGCCCGACAAAATGAGGACAGACAACGCCGGGTCCGCATCTACGAGGGAATGAGCAATCGCCCGGCAGCGGCGCAAATGGCCGAGACCGAAGCTGTCATGGCTGTAGATCAGCACGCGCTTATGGTGGCGGGGGCCGGCCATCAGGTCACCTCACGTGGCTTGATCGATCGACTATTGCAGAGCCGTTCCGGCTACGAATGACATTTTTAAGAAGTCCATAACAATCAAGTGTATAACCGCTGCGGCATACAGGATGAACCGCGACCATTACGGATCCTCTTCCGCCATGGATGTTCCCACTTTGACGTTGAGCGTCGTCTGTCGGCTTTTGCATTCTTCACTCGATGCAGCCGACGCTTGCCTGATGACGAACTTGCGGTCCGAGTTATTGCTCGTCAAGTACGATCGGAGTCGTGTCACTAACGAAGTCATTTATCGTGCTGATCGAGCGTCAACGTAGCGTCATTAAACGAGCGGCGGCGGCGAATACGCTTGCTGTGCATGATGGCGCGGAGCCAGCGCGGCAATGACCAAATTCGGATTGGCACGAGCGAGACCGCCACTCGGCTTCCGTGCGGTCGCGCAATGTCGGGGCAACGCGAGGTGTTGCGAGGCCGTTGTGCAACGCTCATCTGAGCGCTGCAGCAGCGAGCCTTGCGCGCCACTTCATTTATGTGGTCGTGTTCAGCAGTGGCAAGTTGCAGAAGCGGAGAGTGCCGGCCAAACTCGCCATTGGATGAAACCGATGCTAGCCTTTGGCAGCGACGGAACGACAAGAGGCGGTCGGGAGAAAAAGGAGGGAGCGTCATGAGCCTGAAACAGGAATTCGAATTGTTGCGCCGCGTGCCGCTCTTCGCCGAGATCGAGCCATCCAGGTTGAAGCTGTTGGCGTTTATGAGCGAGCGGGTTGGGTTCGATCCCGGCAGGGTGATTGTGCGCCAGGGCGACCCTGCCGATGCCGCCTACCTGATCATCGACGGGCATGCCGAGGTGATTGCCGAAACGTCGGCCGGGCCAGTGATCCTCGCGACGCTCGGCGCTAATGAGACGGTCGGCGAGATGGGCATCCTATGCAACATGCCGCGCAACGCGACGGTCCGTGCCAAGGACCGTCTTATCGCCCTACGCATTGCGAAAGAGCCGTTCATGCGAATGGTGCGCGAATTTCCCAATATCGCGGTTGCAATCATGCAGGAGTTGGCCCACCGCCTCGATGCGGTGAATAACCAACTGCGCGCGGTAACGGCCGAAAACAAGCGCTTGCGCGAGCAGGTCGGCCTCGCTGCCTGATCAATGCGCAATGAGCCGGCTCGACAGCTTCATCCGCCGGCTCAAGGCGCAGCGAGTTTGTCTCAATCTTGCGGCAGAGCTCGTGCGCGGGCTTGACGGCCCGGTTCTCGAACTCGGGCTCGGCAACGGCCGCACCTACGATCATCTGCGCCAACTCTTTCCCGAGCGCAACATCTTTGTCTGCGAGCGTCATCTCGCGGCCCATCCTGGCTGCATTCCGCCCAGCAAGTTCCTGTTGCTCGGTGACATGCGCGAGACCTTGCCGGCAGCGCGCGCTTGGCTCGTAGGCCAGGTGGCTCTCGCTCATCTCGATCCGGGAAGCGGCGATGTCACCGCCAGCCAGGCACTCGCCGCCGCCCTTGCGCCGTTGATCCTGCCGCTGCTGCGCCCCGGCGCTGTGCTGGTCAGCGAACCCGCAATCGATTGCCCGAGGCTCGCTGCTTTGGCGCTGCCGGAAGGTGTAATGCCCGGCCGCTATCATCTCTATCGCCGGATCAGCTGCCGATCGTCAGCATGACGGGCACGTGGTCGGAGGCTTTCGGCCAGCTGCGACTGTCGCGCAACACCCGCGCTTCCGCCAGTTCTCCGATCAGCCCGGGCGTCACCCAGATGTGGTCGAGCCACCGGCCCCGATTTGATGCGGCCCAGTCGCGGGCGCGATAGCTCCACCACGTATAAAGCCGCTCCGGCGGCGGTACGAAATACCGCACCACATCGACAAAGCCCCCCGACTGCTGGAGCCGCCCGAGACGCTCGACCTCGACCGGGGTGTGACTGACGACCGTCAAAAGTTGCTTGTGGGACCAGACATCTGCTTCGAGCGGTGCGATGTTCAGATCGCCGACTGCCATCATCGGCCGATCGTCATGGCGCTTGGCGGCGAACCAAGCGGCGACTTCATCGAGAAATTGCAGCTTGTGCGCAAATTTCGGATTGGTGTCCGCGTCGGGTATGTCGCCGCCGGCCGGAACGTAGATATTGTGCAACTCGATACCCCCGGGCAGCACGGCGAGCGCGTGACGACAATCCTCGCGCGCGCACCAGTTGCGGGTCTCGGATGTCTCGATCGGTACCCGGGAGAGGATGGCGACCCCGTTATACCCCTTCATTCCGTGCACCAGCCGGTGCCGATAGCCGAGGGTCTCAAACGCCTCGCTCGGGAATAGCGCATTCGGGCTCTTGGTTTCCTGCAGACACAAAACATCCGGCGTCCATTCGGCAATCAGCCGACGGACATTGTCGAGGCGCAGCCGGACCGAGTTGATGTTCCAGGTGGCAACCCGCAGGCTCACGGTTAGACGGAGCTCCCGATCGGGAGCAGAGTTGCGTCGAACGGGAAATAAGACGGCGCCCGGTCGGGGGGGAAGACCGGGCGCCTGCATATCAGAAGCGTTTGGGGGAAATTGGGCCCGCAGGGGAGACGGGTCCATTTTTGAGAGAGCTTTAACCTCTCTCCGCTTCTGTAGACGTCAGATGGGGTGCGAATCAGGCAGAGCAACCCCTCGATTCTTGCATAGCGGAAAGAAAAAATTGACATATGGCCTTATGGAACAAATCACGATTCTCTCAGGCCGCGCAAACCTGAAGGCGAAAACTCGCAGCGGCTGCACTGCAGGCTTTCCCGAAGGCCGAGAATAGCCCCGAGGAAACTGGATTTTTGAGAACCTTGTATTCCGGGTGCCACTGCACGCCGAGTACAAACCGAGCTTGCGGCAGGGTGACCGCCTCGATCTGGCCGTCGGGCGCGGTCGCCTCGATGCGCAGTCCCGGAGCCAGCCGGTCAATGCCTTGCGAATGCAGCGAATTGACCATGATCTCCGCGCTGCCGATCAGTGTTGCCAACATCCCGCCGGGGACTAGCTTTACACTGTGCACGGGCCCGTAGGGGCCATCCGGCGAATCTTTACGCGGCCGATGGCTGATCCGGTCCGGCATGGCGTAAAGCCGTTGATGCAAGGTGCCGCCAAGCGCCACGTTCAGCTCCTGAATCCCGCGGCAGATCGCAAAAATCGGCAGGTCGCGCCGTACCGCTTCGCGGATCAAGGGCAATGTCGTCGCATCGCGCTCCAGGTCGTGCAGGATCTCGCCATCGAGCGGCTCGTGACCGTATTCGCTCGGATGGACGTTTGATGGGCTGCCAGTGAGCAACAGCCCATCGATTCTGTTGAGCACCGCCGTAATATCGATCTTGGACCCGACCGCCGGGATCGAGACCGGCAGACAGCCGGTCGCCGCGATAATCGCGCTCGGATATTTGTCGGCAACAGTGTGAACAACCCGTTCGTTGATTATGCGCCTACAGGCGGGGATCCCGACGATCGGCAGAGGACGGGTTGGCATTGCGGTGTCGCTCAATTATCAGTGCCGCGGTGGGGTCGATACGGGTTTTGATATACAAACAGGTTAGGGTCGAGCGCCATACCGAATTGCTGTTGCGACAGTGATACCGAGGTAACGTGGTGCTGCTGGTCGACAATCGTCCACTCGCGCAAGGATAATGGGGTTTCGGTAAAGTTCATTGTCAAGCTGCCGTTGTCGGGCGCGGCGGGGTCAATAACTGTGATTTGCAGCGCATTGTTGCCGCGCTCGAAACGGGTGACTTCGAGGTCGTCAAAGCTGATCGGGACCCGCAAGAAAAACCAGGCCGGCGTAAACTTCAAACCGACCTGCGATACCTCGGCAAGTTGAGTATCGATGTAGTAGACGTAAAACCGATCCGCGATCAGCAAGATCGGGTTGGGCGGGTCGTACTGAAAGCGCATGCGGCCTGGCCGTTCCATCCACACCCAGCCGCTAGCCGTCCCGCCATTGGCCGCCTGCTGGTGAAAGCGCGCGGTCATTGTGCCGATGGCGTTAAGGTAAGCGGCAATCCGCTGCAGATCGGCCTTATCCTGGGTGGTAAGCTGCACCGGCTGAGGCGGTGGATTGGCCTCAGCCCTACCCTGTGACACTGCAACCGCCAGGGCCAACCCGAACCCCAACAACGACCACCGCAGCCACCCTGCAGCCAATTTCCGGCTCGATCCGGGGGCTTTTGCAATCCCGACCAAATTATCTGCTCCAGCCCGCCGACACGGCTGCGTTGCCGACATGAGGTCGCGGATCGTCCGCGTCAATTGCGCTTATTCGCCCACCCGCGCCAGGACCTCGCGTTTGCCGACATGATTGGCGGCGCTGACGACGCCTTCCGCTTCCATCCGCTCGATGATCCGCGCGGCGCGGTTGTAGCCGATCTGCAAATGACGCTGCACAAAGCTCGTCGAGGCTTTGCGCTCGCGGCAGACAATGGCAACCGCCTGTCGATACAGCATGTCAGCCGAGTCGCTGTCCTCCTCGCTCAACAGTGAGTCCACGAGCCCGTCATCGTCTTCGGTGATGTCGTCGATGTACTCGGGCTCGCCGCGCGCCTTCAGAAACGAGACGACCCGCTCGACCTCCTCGTCTGAAACAAACGGACCGTGGACGCGAGTAATCCGGCCGCCGCCCGCCATGTAAAGCATGTCGCCGCGGCCCAGCAGCTGCTCGGCGCCGCCCTCGCCAAGGATCGTGCGGCTGTCAATCTTCGACGTAACCTGAAAGCTGATACGGGTAGGGAAATTCGCCTTGATCGTGCCGGTGATAACATCGACCGACGGGCGCTGTGTCGCCATAATGATGTGAATTCCCGCGGCGCGCGCCATCTGGGCCAGACGCTGGATCGCCGCTTCGATCTCCTTGCCGGCGACCAGCATCAGATCGGCCATCTCGTCGACAACGACGATGATCAGCGGCAATTCGGCGGGGTCGAATGGTTCGTCCTCAAAGATCGGCCGGCCGGTCTCCTCGTCGAAGCCGGTCTGGACCTTGCGGATCAGGTTCTCGCCTTTAGCCGCCGCTTCGGCCACCCGAGCGTTGAAGCCGTCGATATTGCGCACGCCGAGTTTCGACATTTTGCGATAGCGCGTTTCCATCTCGCGCACGACCCATTTGAGCGCGAGCACCGCCTTTCTCGGGTCGGTGACGACCGGGGCGAGCAGATGCGGAATGCCATCATAGACCGACAATTCCAGCATTTTCGGATCGACCATGATGAACTTGCAGCGGTCGGGCGGCATCCGATAGAGGATCGATAGAATCATCGTATTGATGCCGACCGATTTGCCCGATCCGGTGGTGCCGGCGATCAGCAGGTGCGGCATTTTGGCGAGATCAGCCAGAACCGGTTCGCCGGATATATCCTTACCCAGAACCAGCGCCAGGCGGTCTGGGTAATTTTCGTAGACCGGCGAATCGAGCAGTTCGCGCAAATAGACCGTCTCGGCTTTGCGGTTTGGCAATTCAATGCCGATCACGCTGCGGCCCGGAACGACAGCGACGCGCACCGAGATGGCGCTCATCGAGCGTGCGATGTCGTCGGCGAGGCCGATAACTCGCGATGCTTTGATCCCAGGCGCCGGTTCGAGTTCGTACAAGGTGACAACCGGCCCCGGGCGAACCTGCACGATTTGCCCGCGCACCCCGTAATCCTCGAGCACGGTTTCGAGCATCCGCGCGTTCTTTTCGAGTGCGTCCTCGTCGATCGTCGCGGTCTTGACCAAGGGCGCCTTGACCAGCAGGTCGAGAGCGGGCAGCACTGGTTCGTTATCCAGCACGAGGTCGAGTTTGGGCTGACGCTCTTCCTCGCCCAACCGTCCCGGTGCAGCTCGACGCCCCTGTGGCGATATGAAGCGCACGAGGCTGCCGCGCTCGTGATCGGCTGCGGGAGCCTCCGGCGTTGTGGCGCGATCCATGCGCGGTTCGCGCCGGTCCGGCAACGCCGTGACAACCCTGCCCGATCGTGGCTTAGCGTCAGCGGGAATTGCGCCGTCCCGGAAGCGGGCCTGCCCCCAGCGACGCAACATTCGTTCCCCAAAACCCGCTGCACGCATGGTTCCGCGTCCGGACAGTGCCGCAAATCGGCCGACGCCGCGGCTCAGCTTGGCCCACTCTCGTCGAGACACCCCAAGAATCAGCAACAGCAACAAGCCGAGCCCGGCGGCCGCGCCCATTGCCATGGGAAGGGCGAACCGGCCGAAGCCGGCCCGCTGGACCAATCGTTGCATTGCCCAACCCAGCATCCCGCCATAGCCGATTCCATCGGATACTTCGCCATTCCCGAGGACCGACAACGCCAGCGACGCGATAACCAGCGCCAGCGGCAATAAGCCGAGCTTCAGCCACAGCGATTGCAGCGGGTGATCGAGCATCAAACGCAATGACCATCCAATCAGCACGACCGGGATCACAAAGGCCGCAAACCCAAGGCTTTGGCGCAGCAAATCGGCAAAAACCGCGCCATCGCCGCCGAGCAGATTGCGTGGCGCGCGGTCGATTGCCGTATCCAGCGACGGATCCCCCGGGTTATAGGAAAAAAGCGTTGCCGCGATCAGCAATGCCAACAGCAACAAGGCAAAACCGAGCGTTTCGTATAATCGCCGCTTCACGGCGGCCGCTATTTCCGTCCAGGCGCGAAATTGGCGCGAGCTGGGACCCGCGCGAAAACCGATCGATCTCGCCATGCTTCCCCCGATGCCGGTCCGTCCCCCAACCCTGTGCGGCCCGTGGTACACCGATTCCGCGCAAAGCCTCATCCCATAATATCCCGATCCGCATGTCGCGGCCAATCGCCTCGCGACCAGGAGAGATTGAGGCCTGACTCCACCAGGCCCTGCCTTGCGCTGGCGAGCGATTGCATGCCGCGAGCGCGAAGGCTAGCATTGCCTTCAATCTCTGCTGCGATCTCCTGAAGGACATGGAAATGCTTCGTTTCGCGCGTTTGCTCTGCGGCGCGATTACAGTGCTCGCTGTACTGGTCGGACCCGTGCGCGCACAATATTACCGGCCGCCGGGCTACTATCCGCCGCCGCCCGGCTATGCTTCGCCGCCATGCCCGGCGGTAACTCCGGGGCCAGTGTCGGGGGCGGCACGAGGAGCCGCGGGCGGTGCTCTCTTCGGCGCGATTGGCGGCAATGCCGGGCGAGGGGCGGCGATCGGGGCGGCCGTTGGAGGCATTGCCGGGGCGGCTCGCCGCGGTGCTGCGCGCGCGTCGGGAGCCTGTTACTGAGAGCAGTCATTCGGCTGCGGGTTTCGATTCTGGGGGACCAATGACAAGTCGAATCTCGTCGGCACTGCTAGCGCTGTGTTGCTTTGCCTGCCTCCCGCAGTCCCAGGCCAGCGCCCAGGCGACGACCGGACCGGCAGCCGCTCCGCAGCCAGCACCCACTGCTCCGGCATCACCACCGGCCGCTCCGCCGCCACCAGCGACTGCTCCGGCATCGCCTCCGGCCGCCCCGGCCCCGCCAGCGGCCGCTCCGCAGCCCTCGGAAGCCCAGGTCGCACCGCATCGATGGGATGTGGACCGGGTCCGCTGCGCCGATCTGCTGCGAGCCTCCGACGAGGATCGCGCATCTGCGGCGATGTTTTACTATGGCTATCTTGCGGCGAAGGCCGGGATTCACGTCATCGATGTCAGCCGTATCAGCGGCAACATCGCGAAGGTCATGCAGCTCTGCGAGGCGCGGCCGAGCCTGACAATGCCGCAGGCGTTCCGACAAGCGCTTCGCCCGAGGCCGCGGGGGTGAGGGGTGTAGGCAGGATCGCGGCCCGGCTTAGGTCAGCTGATCCTGACAAGGGTGCCGAATGACCGACGATTTTGAGCTGCTGATTGCTGGCGGTGGGCTGAACGGGCTCATGCTCGGGATCGCTTGTGCCGGCGCCGGCCTGGCCTGCGCCGTCGTCGATCGACAGGACCCTGCCGTCATGTCGGCAACGGGCTTTGACGGCCGCAGCTCGGCGCTGGCCTACGGCTCGCAACAGGTGTTGAGTGCAGTCGGGCTGTGGCCGGCGATCGCCTCGGAGGCCGAGCCGATCCTTGAAATCCGCGTCGCGGACGATAACGCGCCGCTATTCCTGCACTACGATCATCGCGAGCTCGGCAGCGATGCGCCGCTCGGCTGGATCGTCGAGAACCAAGTGCTGCGCCGCGCCTTGCTCGAGCATGCGCGCGCGCTGCCACGGTTGACGCTGTTGGCGCCGCTCGAAGTCAACGCGGTTGAAACCGCGCCCGGTGCGGCAACCGCAGCCCTTGCCGACGGGCGCCGGATGACGGGACGCCTGATCGCCGCCGCCGATGGCGCAAATTCGCCATTGCGCCGCGCGGCCGGGATTCGCACGATCGAGTGGCGCTATCGGCAGACCGCAATCGTAACGACAGTGCGCCACGAGCGCCCACATGCGGGCATCGCGGTCGAGCATTTCCTGCCGTCTGGGCCGTTCGCGGTCCTGCCGATGACCGGCAACCGCTCGTCGATCGTCTGGACCGAACGCGAAGACTTGGCGAAGCGGATCATGGCGCTTCCCGATGCTGCCTTTACCGCCGAGCTCCGAGCCCGGTTCGGAGATTTTCTCGGGTTGGTCGAGCCGGTCGGCCCGCGCTGGTCTTACCCGGTCTTCTTGATGTTGGCCGAGCGTTACATCGACCGCCGGCTCGCGCTGGTTGGGGAGGCCGTGCATGTCATCCATCCGATCGCCGGGCAGGGTCTCAACCTCGGCATCCGCGACGTGGCGGCACTCGCCGAGCTGATCGTCGATACGCGCCGGCTCGGGCTCGATATCGGCGACGATGCGCTGCTTGAGCGCTATCAATCATGGCGCCGCTTTGATGCGGTGCTGCTGGCGGCCGTGACCGACGGTTTGAACCGGCTGTTCTCAAATACCTTGGCGCCGCTGCGGTTGATCCGTGACCTGGGCTTGGCCGCTGTTAACCGTGTGCCGCCGCTGAAGCGCTTTCTGATGCGGGATGCGATGGGGATTACCGGCAAGCTGCCGCGCCTCGTGCAGGGTTTGCCGCTCTGATCGCCTTGTCGCCGGCGCGTTGAGGGTTGGCGATTCGGCAATTCGGCCGCGACCTGGTTAAGATGTCGCGCGAATTGCAGGAGGGGCGGGCATGGTGCAGGAGACGGTTCGGCTGGCGCAATATGCGGCAGCGCTTCGTTATGAGGATCTGCCGAGCGAGATCGTCACCCGGGCGAAAGAGTGCATCGCCGATACGGTGGCGGCGATCATCTGCGGCGCCGGTTTGCCGTGGAGCCGCATCGTCATCGCTTACGCCGAGTGCACCGGGCCGGGCGGCAAATGCCATATCCTCGGCGCCGGCAGGCCGAGTGTGACGGCACCTGCGGCGGCGCTCTCCAATGGTGCGCTCGCCCATGCCTTCGAGCTCGACAGCCTGACCCGACCCGGCGCCGGTGTTCATCCCGGCGCGACATTGTTGCCGCCAGCACTCGCATTGGCCCAGCAACAGGGCCTCGGCGGCCGCGCGCTGATCGCGGCTTTTGTCGCCGGTTGCGAGGTTATGGTGCGGATCGGTCGCGCTACCGGTCATACCAACGAACAGCGCGGCTTTCACGCGCCAGGCAATACCGGCCCGTTTGGCGGCGCCATTGCCAGCGGGCACCTCCTGCGGCTTGACGCCGAGCGAATGGCGATGGCACTCGGCATTGCCGGATCGCTCGCCTGCGGATTGCTTGAATTTGCCCGCGCCGGGCGGGGCGGCATGGTCAAGCGGCTGCATCTGGGGCGGGCATCGGAAGGCGGTGTCCTCGCTGCGAGCCTCGCGCAGGACGGCTTTACCGCCCCCGACACTGTGCTCGAAGGACCTTTTGGGTTTCTCGCCGTATTTTGCCGCGAATGGGATGTCGCCGAGCTGACCAAGGGGCTCGGCGAGCATTGGGAAACCAGCAGCATCGCGTTGAAGCGCTATCCATGCCACATCAACGCCCATGCTGCAGTCAAGGCGATCACGCAATTGCAGGCCGATTACGGCTTTGCCGGCGCCGATGTCGAGGACCTCGCGATCACCGGCAGCGAGCGCATGGCGACATTGCACAACATCCCCGAGCCCGCCGACCTGATGATGGCGCAATATAGTGTTCCGTTTTGCGCGGCCTTGGCGGTCTATCGCGACCCGCGCAATCCCGAATCCTTTGCCGAGGGCGCGCTCGATGATCCCGATATCCGCGCTTTGTGCCGCCGGGTGACGGTTGAGGCTGTCTCAAACACGACGGGCCACGGGGCCGGAGCAACGACGGTCACGATCGACCTGAAAGGCGACCAGCGCTTGGCCGCGCGGATCGAGGACGGCACGCTGGCGCCAACCGATCTCGAGGATAAATTCCTGCGGCTGACTCGCGGCGCGCTCGGTGAGGGAAGAGCCGCGATATTGTTCGAGCGGCTGCAGCATCTCGAAGACGAACCTACCCTCGACTGGCTTGGCGGCGAAATATGAAGGTGGGCCGATGTTTCGCACAATCCGCACTGCTACGCTCGATATCGGCTACGACGAGAATGGGCCGGACGACGGAACGCCGGTTGTTTTGCTGCACGGCTGGCCGTCGGACCCGCACGATTGGGACGACGTGGCGCCAGCGCTGGCGGCTGAGGGATGCCGGGTGCTCGTGCCGTGGCTGCGTGGTTATGGGCCGACGCGGTTTCTGCACCGAGACACGCCGCGCTCGGGTCAGCAAGCGGCGCTCGGCACCGATCTCAAGGATTTTCTCGATGCTCTCGGCATCCCCGACACGTATCTCGCCGGCTATGACTGGGGCGGGCGCGCCGCCTGCGTTGTCGCCGCACTCTGGCCCGAGCGGGTGCGCGGTCTGGTGTCGATCGGCGGGTACAACATCCAGAACATCGCCCTCGCAGGGCTCCCGGCCGCGGCGGCGCAAGAACACCGGATGTGGTACCAATGGTATTTACAGACCGAGCGCGGCCACGCCGGGCTCGAGGCCAACCGGCGCGACCTCGCCCGCCTGCTATGGCGTTTGTGGTCGCCGAACTGGCGGTTTGACGATGCTACGTTCGACGCGACCGCGGCGAGCTTTGACAATCCCGATTTTGTCGCAGTGACGATCCAGTCCTACCGCCACCGCCATCGCAATGCGCCGGGTGATCCGGTCTTGGAGCCGCTCGAACAGCGGCTCGCGGTGCAACCGCCGATCGCGGCGCCGACGATCGTTTTGCATGGAGCGGCTGATGGCGTATCGCCGGTGGAACAATCGGTGGGCCACGCCATGCATTTTACCGACCGCTACGACCGCCGGGTGGTCCCGGTGGCTGGCCATTTTCTGTCGCGGGAAACCCCGCACGCGGTCGTGCAGGCCTTGCGCGACCTGATCGAAGGTCCGCGATAGAGCCGACCGCCGCGGCTGGAGGGGAGAACCGCCGGCGGCAGCCATCCGGAGGTGGTCGCAACATCGGCAGCGATCGGTTTCAAGTCGGATTGGAGTTGGGCTAGGATGCGAGTGCGGTTCGGCCAGGCTGCGGGCCAAAATTCGCGACGCGCAGTTGCGTGCCTTCGTTGGGGCTAAGATATGCCGGAGCAGACATGGAAGATGCGCGGGGAGTACATGGAAAGTTGCAATTGCGACTATCTGTGTCCGTGCATTTATACGAACCCGCAGGGGCCGGCAACGCACGATCATTGCACCGCGGTGATGGCGTTCCGGATCGACGAGGGCGAAAGCGGCCCTGTCCCGCTCGCCGGGCTCAAATTCGCGCTGGTGATCCGGTCGGGCAAAGTCATGGCCGACGGCAATTGGATTTTTGCCGGGGTTGTCGACACCGCCGCCAGCCCCGACCAGCGTCAGGCATTGGCCGCCATTGTTGGCGGTGATGCTGGCGGCCCGCCCGGCTTTATCCGGCAGAACTTGGTCGGCGATTTCCGCGGCATTGAATTCAAGCCGATCGATTTGACGATCACCGGGTTCAAGCGCCGCGTCGTGATCCCCGACATCGCGTCGTTCGAAATCGACGGCGTGCTGTCGCGCAATCGCAGCGGAGAGCCGCTCTACATCGACAACACGGGTCATCCGGCAAACCGGCGCCTGGCCTTGGCGCGGTCGAGCGAAACCCGCGTCGGGGGCTTTGGCCTCGATCTCGATCTGAGCGGCAGAGGCAATAACGGGCATTTCGCGCCTTTTGCATGGTCGGCTTAGTTCGCGACCACAACGCGCTGCTCAGCCGTGACCGCGCCGTAATTGCTGCGGCGCTCGCCATCGTCACGTTGCTGTCATGGCTTTATCTTTACTTGCAGATGAGGCCGATGGCGGCGATGGCCGGGCTGATGCCGGCGACCTTCGCGCCATGGAGTGCCGCCGACTTCGCGCTCAATTTCCTGCTCTGGTGGGTGATGATGCCGGCGATGATGCTGCCATCGGCAGCACCGATGATCATGACCTTTGCTACGATCAACCGGCGCAAGCGCGAGCGCCGCAAGCCCTTTGTCCCGACTGCCGTGTTTGCCGCGGGATATCTGATCGCCTGGGGCGTGTTCGGCGCGGTTGCAATGCTCGCCGATTGGGGGCTCGAGCGCGCCGCGCTGATGTCGCCGGCGACGCAGGCGCTGGCTCCGGGTCTAGCCGCCGTGATCCTTGGCGCGGCCGGGCTGTATCAGCTAACCCCTCTCAAATCCACATGCCTCAGGCATTGCCGCTCGCCCTTTGATTTTGTGCTCCATCATTGGCGCGATGGCAGCGCCGGCGCGTTGCGGATGGGATGGGAGCACGGGCTTTTTTGCGTCGGCTGCTGCTGGGGCTTGATGGCGCTGTTGTTTGCCGCCGGCATCATGAGCCTCTTATGGATGGCGGCGATCGCCGTCTTTGTGCTCATCGAGAAGCTGCTTCCCGCGGGGCAATGGATTGCCCGCGCCGGCGGCATCGTGATGCTGGCGCTCTCGCTCTACCTGGTCCTGCAGCACTGAAGCCGAATTGCGCGTTCGTACCAGCCAGCGCCCCGGATAGGGCAATGCACGAAAGGGCGGGCCCATCACCCCGCGTTCGGAGTGACGGGCTTCCAGCAAGAATTGTCGGCTCGCCTCGACCGATCAGCCCTTCAGGTGCTTGTTGAAAAATGCGACGGCATCGGCCCACAGCTCGGTCGCCGGGCCCTCGCGGTAGCTCGGCCGGTAATCGGCGAGGAAAGCGTGGCCGGCGTTTTTGTAAACCTTGATTGTCACGTCCTTGCCGGCGGCCTCGGCGCGCTTTTTCAAGTCCTCGGATTGCGCCACGCTTGGGTTCTGATCTTCCTCGCCAAACACCGCAAACAGCGGGCAGTGCAGTTGGCTGACCATGTCGAGAATTGCCTTTGGCCGCGCCGGCGTCGTTTCGGCGTCGGGGGTGGCGCGATGGATGAAGCCGCCCCAGCAATCGACGGCGGCGTTGACCTTGTCGCTGCTGCACGCGAATAGCAGGGTCTGGCGCCCGCCCGAGCAAAAGCCGATCGCCCCGATCTTGCCGGTCGCTCCCGGCAGGTCGCGCAGATGCGTTGCTGCGGCTTCGAGATCCCGCACCGCCTCGGCATCTTCTTTGCCGAACATGACCGGCATAACCGTCGCCATGTTGTTCGGGTCGGACGGTCCGCCCTTGCGGGCATAAAGATCGGGTGCCA
>JAFAOB010000324.1 GCA_019238055.1 Alphaproteobacteria bacterium | reverse complement strand
TACAAGAAATTCGCCGCATCGCCACCCGGCTCGCGCAACGGCGCATTGAGCCGGCTCATATCATCGCCTGGTCGGCGTGGCGACGGGCCCATCAGGCCGCCGCACAACGCGCACATCTGAAACAAAGAATGCAACTGTAGGGCTAACTCGGGCTGCGCCCGCAGGTCGAAGATCGGCTGACTGAGGGTTGATGGCGGAATGCGCTACGCTTTTCCGCCCTACGCTTGCTGGCGCGGACTCGTCTGGGTAGCCCGGCCGTAAATCTTTGAAAGGGCGCTAATCGGGTTCGCGTTCGTCGCCCCGGTCGAGGTCGGTGTCAGGTTGGCGCGTCGACTCTGTCTGCGGCGGATCGTAACCGGGAATGTGTTCGCGCTATCGGTCGGATTGGCGCTGGTTCAGCAAATGATCGACCTGTTGTTTCAACCTGGGCAAATCCTCCTGCACGGTGCGCCAGACGATTGTCACATCGACGTTAAAATAGGCGTGAATGACGATGTTGCGCATGTTGCGCATCTTCGGCCATGGAAGTTCCGGATGCTGCGCGACGAACTCCGGAGCTAGGCGATTAATGTGGTTCGCGGCCTCACCGATGATCTCGATGTTGCGCACAACCCCATCCTGAACCAACTGGTTCTGCCGGAATGCTGCAATGCCCTGCAGCGGCTCAATGTAACGGGTCGCGCGCGTGATCGCTTCGGCAATATGCTCAAGGTAATCCTCGACGCGCTCCGGATGCTTCATAGAGGCTGCGATTGCTGCAAGACCTCGCTGCGGAATTTCGGCGGCAAGGCATCGGGCGTGAGGACGGAGACCGGCACACCCAGCAACTCTTCCGCATCGGTCTTGAAGCCAGCGAGGGTCAAAAGGCTGGTCGCTTCCGTCGGGTCAACCAGCAAGTCAAGATCGCTTTCGTCGTCGTCGGTACCGGTCAAAACCGATCCGAAGATGCGCGCGCGCGCCAGACCGTGGCGGCTCACAAGTTGCCGCAACTCGCCGCGATGGGCTGTCAGTGCATCGGATGGTCTCATTGCAGTATTCTATCACAGAAGGGGAACATTGTTACATAGCATCCTTATGCGGTATTTGTGGCCGTCACGATTGCGCTTTCGCAATTTAGCCGGGTGTGGGCGGTGGTGAGGCGGGCGGCCCAATGGCGCAGGGTGAACCGTCATCGGATCACTGCCCCGAAGACTTCGGTATGCCGAACATCTCGCGCAGCCGGGTTTTCATGATCTTGCCGGTCGCGGTGTGCGGTAACTCCTCAACCCAGACGACCTCGTCCGGCAGCATCCATTTTGGGAATTGCCGGGCGAGGAGTTCGAGCAATGCCTCGCGCTCGGGCCGGCAGCCCGGCCGCGACGCCACGATCAATAATGGCCGTTCGCCCCAGCGCGCATCGGGAACGGCGATGACCGCGGCCTCGGCGACATCCTGATGTGCAACCGCAGCGTTTTCGAGATCGATCGAGCTGATCCACTCGCCACCCGACTTGATGACGTCCTTGCGCCGATCGGCGATCTGCATGTAGCCATCCGGGTCGATCGTTACCATGTCGCCGGTGTGAAACCAGCCATCGGGTTCGACCGCAGCGCGGGTCGCAGCCTCGTCCGCGAAATAGCCGCTGATGATCCACGGGCCCCGCACCAACAATTCACCCATCGACTTGCCGTCATGCGGCTGGGCATGGCCTTCGTCGTCGACGATCTTCATTTCGACGCCATAGAGCGGCCGTCCCTGCTTCGCTTGCACCGCGAGCTGGGCCTGCGGATCGAGCGCCCGGTGCTTGGCCTTCAAGGCGGCTGTCGTGCCAAGCGGGCTCATCTCGGTCATCCCCCAACCCTGGCGCACCTCAATCCCGTGGCATGCGAACGCCGTCACCATCGACGGCGGGACCGCCGAGCCGCCGGAGAGCAGCCGCTGCAAGGTCGAGCAGCGCTTGCCCGACGAGGATAGATAGCTTTCGAAGCCGAGCCATATGGTCGGTACGCCGAGCGCGTAGGTCACACCTTCACTCTCGAACAGCTCATAAAGGCTGGCGCCGTCGAGACGCGGACCGGGCAACACCAGCTTTGCGCCGTTCATCGGGGCGGCAAACGGAATCCCCCAGCCGCAGACGTGAAACAACGGGACGACCGGACAGACGACATCGCGCGCCGAAACCCCGATCGCATCGGGAAGCGATTCGGCAAAGGCATGCAATACCGTCGAGCGATGGCTGTAGAGTGCGCCCTTCGGGTGACCAGTGGTGCCCGAGGTGTAGCAGAGCGCCGCAGCCGTGCGCTCGTCGAATTCCGGCCATTCAAACGCGTCGTCCTCGCCGGCGAGCAAGGTTTCGTAAGACGGCAACAGCGGCAGACCGACCGGCGGCGCCTCGCCCTCCGCAAGCGCAACGATCCGGCAATCGCGCGGCAATCTCGGCGCCAGCCGCTCGACCAATGGCAAAAACGTGCTGTCGACAAAGAGCAGCCGGTCCGCCGCATGATTGACGATATAGACGATCTGCTCGTCGAAAAGCCGCGGGTTGATCGTGTGGCACACGGCTCCGATGCCGGAGATCGCGTAATAGAGCTCGAAATGGCGGTGGGTACTCCACGCCAAGGTGCCGACCCGGTCGCCGCGGCCGATGCCGAGGCGAAGCAGAGCCTTGGCCAGCCGCTTCATGCGGCGCTCGGCGTCACGATAGGTATAGCGCTGGATCGGGCCCTCGACGGTACGCGAGGCGACCTCGGCATCGCCGTGGAAGGTCGCCGCATGGGTGATGATCGACGAGATCAGCAGCGGCCGTTCAGACATCATTCCCAGCATCGCTTGCTCCCGGTTCTACAAAACGATTCGGCACTTACCACTGTGGTATGGCAAAACCGGTTTGTCGTAAACGCCGGGATGCGGTCTCGGTTGACGGCCGCACCGCAGATTTCGGTGTTCCGTGCGACCGCGCAGAGTGAGCTGGTGGACGGGTTCGATGCCGGTCTCTATATCGCCGGTGTTCCGTTTGTGTTTTATTCCGGCCATGCACGACATCAGATGGATTCGCGAGCATCCGGCAGAGTTTGCTCACGGCCTCAGACGCCGCGGCTTACAGCCGCAAGCTGAAGACATTCTCGATGATATTCTCAACCTCGATAGGGCTTGGCGGGCGGCGGAAACCCGCGTGCAAGAGGCTAAGGCACTCCGTAACAAGTTTTCCCGGGAAATCGGGGCAGCTAAAAGAGCGGGTGCCGACATAGCTGACCTAGAACAAATGATCCATGCGAGCCGGCAGCTTGAGGCTGACGAAGGAAAGGAGGCTTCTCGTCTCCGAAAGCAGTTGGACGATCTGCTAGAAGGCCTGCCCAATCTACCGGCGGCGGACGTCCCCGACGGAGCCGACGAGACCGCGAACGACATTCAGCGCGAAGTCGGCGAACCGCCGCGGTTCAATTTCACACCGGCGCCGCACGAGGAGATCGGCGAACGGCTGGGCCTGATGGATTTTCGCCGCGCCGGCAAGCTCTCCGGCTCCCGATTTGTCGTATTGCGGCGGGATCTGGCGCGGTTGGAGCGCGCATTGGCGCAATTCATGCTCGATTTGCACACGCGGGAATTCGGGTATCAGGAGGTGTCGCCGCCGCTATTGGTGCGCGATGAAGCGGTTTTCGGCACCGGGCAATTGCCGAAATTCGCCGAGGATCTGTTCCGCACCACCAACGGTTACTGGCTGATCCCGACCGCCGAGGTGCCGTTGACCAACCTCGTCGCCGACGAGATCCTCGAAGAGCGCGATTTGCCGCTTCGTTTTACCGCTTGCACCCCGTGCTTTCGTTCGGAAGCCGGGGCCGCCGGCAAGGACACGCGCGGCATGATCCGCCAGCACCAGTTTATGAAGGTCGAGCTGGTCTCGGTAACCACACCCGAGCAATCGGCAGAGGAGCACGAGCACATGACCAAGTGCGCCGAGGAGGTGTTGAAGCGGCTCGGTCTCGCCTACCGCGTCGTGGTGCTGTCGACCGGCGACATGGGGTTTGCCGCGCAAAAGACCTATGACATCGAGGTGTGGCTGCCGGGCCAGGGAACCTACCGCGAGATTTCGAGCTGCTCGAATTGCGGGGCGTTTCAGGCGCAGCGCATGAAGGCGCGCTATCGTCCGGCCGAAGGCCGGGGGACGCGGCCGGTGCACACCTTGAACGGGTCGGGACTGGCGGTCGGCCGCACCTTGATCGCGATCCTCGAAAACTATCAGCACGAGGATGGCAGCGTATCGATCCCGCCCGCCTTGCAGCCCTATCTCGGCGGCCAGCAGGTCATCGAACACCATGGCTGAGCCCGCAGCCGATGCGGGTTCTATCCAGCGCAAGCTGCGACTCTTGATGGAATTGCGGCGCGCCGGGATTGCCGATGCGCGGGTCCTGGGTGCGATTGAAAAGACGCCGCGCGAGCGCTTCGTGCTGTCCGCCTTCGCCGACCAGGCCTATGAGAATGTGGCTCTGCCGATCGATCACGGGCAGACCATAAGCCAGCCTTATGTGGTCGCCCTGATGACCGAAAAGCTCGAACTCGGCGCGCGGCACAAAATGCTCGAAATCGGCACCGGTTCAGGTTATCAGACCGCGATCTTGGCGCGGCTCGCCCGCCGCGTGTTCACGATCGAGCGCCATCGGGAGCTGCTGCGACAGGCCGAGGGTCGTCTTGCCGAATTGCGCTTGCACAATGTCGTGTTCCGATTCGGCGACGGCAGTAAGGGCTGGCCGGAACAGGTTCCGTTCGACCGGGTCATTGTCACTGCCGCTGCGGCCGAAGTACCGCCGGCCCTGATCGACGGGTTGGCGCCCGGCGGTCTATTGGTGGCACCGGTCGGCGGCGATCGCCGCGACCAGCAATTATTGCGTGTTCGTCGCACCGATAACGGTTTTTTGACCGAAGATCTCGGGCTCGTACGTTTCGTTCCGCTGGTTACCGGTCCGCCCGTTCGCCCAGAGGCTGGAAACGCTTGAGGATGCTCACGCTATAGGGTACCAAGGCCTATCGTGGCTTGTACGTCGGGGGGCGTGCAAGGGGGAAAGATGCAAAAGCGCGATCAGGTGTGGCGGCGCGAGTTAAGTGCAGCGGGCGCGCTGACGGCTTTGGCAATGCTGCTTGCGGCGTGCGGGACGAGCGGCCTGGCGCCGGTGGTCACCGGCAATTCGCAAATTCAGACAGCGCCGACGCAAATCATCGTCCAGCAGGGTCAGACCCTGTCGGGCATCGCCCACACCCATCACATCCCGATGGCGATGCTCGCCGATGCCAATCACTTGGCACCGCCCTATCGTATTCGCGTCGGACAAGCCTTGATTGCCCCGACAGCTGGTGCATCAAGTCCTTCGGGACCGGTTGTGGCGATGGCCGAGCCGACATCGCCGCCCCCGCCCGGGCCGGCGCTGCAGCCGATGACGGCACCACCGGTGCCGCCTGCCCCGGTATCGGTTCAACCGTTACCGCCTGAGCGATCCGCGCCGGTCTCCACGCAACCCTTGGCTCAGCCGCTCGACCACACGTCTCCCGCTCAGGTGGCGAAGCCGCCGCCTACCACACCGCCACTCCCATTGACGCCACCCGCGCCGGCATTGTCCAAGGCTAACCCGGCACAAGCAGCGGCCCCGACTGGGCCGACCAAACCATCCGCCAACGCTCCTGCAGGCTCAGCGACCTCCGGCGCAATCGAGTCGAAATCCGGGGCGATGGCGTCGGCGCCCATTCCGCCGCTGGCGGCGCCGGGCGCATCCAAGCCGCCCTCGGGCTCGACTGCTGCGCCCGGCCCGATGGCTGCGGCGGAGCCGCCGCCCGCGGCATCGCATGGCGGCAGCTTTCTATGGCCGGTTCGCGGCCATGTGGTGGAGGGTTTTGGCACCGGACCGGAGGGTACCCACAACGACGGCATCAATATTGCCGCGCCGCGCGGCGCGGCAATCGAGGCAACCGATGGCGGGGTTGTCGCCTATACCGGCAACGAGCTGCGCGGTTACGGCAATCTGATCCTTATCAAGCACCCTCAGGGGTGGATTTCGGCCTATGCCCATTGCGATCTGATCCTGGTCAAGCCCGGGCAGAAGGTGGCTCGCGGTCAGGTCATTGCGCGGGTCGGCTCGACCGGCAATGTCAGCGAGCCGCAGCTCCATTTCGAATTGCGTCGCGGTAAAAAACCGGTCGACCCGCGCGAATACCTGGTCCCGCTTTCGACTGCTGCAAGCAAAGACGGCCATTCGAGCTAAACCGCTGTGTCCCGCCTCAGGCGAGCGGTTTGCCGAGACGGCCGGCCAGATCTTGAATGAATTGCCATGCGACACGGCCCGAGCGTGACCCGCGCGTGATCGACCACTCATTGGCCTCTGCTTTCAGCTGATCAGCCGGGAGATCAAGACCATAGCGCTCGGCATAGCCGCGCACGATCGCATGATAGGTGTCCTGGTCGAGGTTGTGAAAGCCCAGCCACAAGCCAAAGCGATCGGACAACGAGACTTGTTCTTCGACGGCCTCGGCCGGGTTGATCGCGGTCGAGCGCTCATTATCGATCATGTCACGCGGCATCAGGTGACGGCGGTTCGAAGTCGCATAGAGCACGACATTGTTTGGACGACCTTCGATGCCGCCTTCGAGCACTGCTTTCAATGACTTGAAGCTGGTGTCATGCTGGTCGAAGGAAAGATCGTCGCAGAACAACAAGCAGCGCCGCGTTGATTGCCGTGCCAGCGACAACAGATGCGGCAGGCTCGGGATGTCCTCGCGATGAATCTCGACGAGCGCCAGTGCATGCGGCCGCTCGGCATTGACCGCGGCATGTGCAGCCTTGACCAGCGAACTCTTGCCGGTGCCGCGCGCGCCCCACAACAGAACATTGTTGGCCGGCAGACCAGCGGCAAAGCGCCGGGTATTTGCGAGAAGTATGTCGCGGACCCTGTCAATCCCGCACAACAGCCCGATTTCAATACGGTTAACCTCGGCAACCGGCTCGAGCCAAAACCGGTCAGCATGCCAGATAAACGCATCGGCGGTGGTGAGATCAACCGGTGGCGGCGCAGCCGGCACGAGGCGTTCGAGGGCGTCGGCGATCCGGCTCAGCAGCGGCAGCAAATCGCGATTGGTCATTACCTGTTCGATGGAACCAGTGGGATCGTAGGGCGCCGGGACGCTATCATGAGTGAGGCAATACGGGAACTGCGCGGCAGCCCCGCCCATTGCTCTTTCGCCGGGCATCGCGTACCTATGCCTGTGTGCCGAGCTGCTTGACGATGACTGCCGCCGGCGTGTGCGCCTCCTCGTAGCGACGCGGCGCAAGACGAGAGGCCCCGATGCCCCCGATACCGAGTCTGATTTCGACTGCTTATGCCCAAGGAACGGGCTTGTCGGGCATGTTCGACAACCAGGGCGCGCTGCTGCAGTTCTTGCCGCTGGTGCTGATCTTTGTCGTCTTCTATCTTCTGTTGATCAGGCCGCAGCAAAAGAAAGCAAAAGAGCATCGCACTACGCTTGACGCGCTGCGGCGCGGCGATCGGGTCGTGACCGGCGGCGGCATTATTGGGACGGTGGTGCGGGTCGACAGCCCGGAAGAGGTCAGCGTTGATATAGCTGATGGGGTACGCGTGCGGGTTGTGCGCAGCACGATTACCAGCGTGCTTGCCAAGCCCGAACCGGTCGCCGCCCGCGAGCCTGCTAGGCAAAGGGATCAGTCGCGGGCCAAGGCCGAAAGCAAGGAGTGATTCTCGCGTCCCCCAAGCGGCGCCAGCAGTGGGACTTTGCGAAAGCGGATGGAAGTCTCTGGTGTGAATGGGCGTTGTGACCAGCAGCCAAACCACCTCTCGCCGCCAACGGAGTATCTCAGTGTACGATCGCAGGATGTTGCTCGGTGCTGCTTTGACAGCTCTGGCTGTTTCCTGGCGTGCCGCCATGGCAGAGCCGCCGCCAGGCGGGCCACCGCCATCACCTCCTCCAAGCGGGCCGCCGCATCATCGGCCTCCGCCTCCGCCACCGTATCACGAGGTGCGGCCGCCCTACCCTGCCGGCCGCTATCATTGGCATTGGGTGGCAGGTTTTTGGCGCTGGAACGGCTATCGCTGGGTCTGGGTGCCAGGACATTGGCGGCACTGAGCCGCAGCCCGGAAGATCGGACCGGCAGCGCTTAGTGCTGCCGGCCACCTTAGGTTCGGAGAATGCTCTATTTTGCTAATTGGAAGATCCTGCTGATCTGCGCGGTTTGCGCGCTCGGGGTGCTGTTTTCGGTCCCGAATCTGGTCAGCCCGTCGGCGCTCGACCAACTACCGAGCTTTGTGCCGCACAAGCAAATCGCGCTCGGGCTCGATTTGCGCGGCGGCTCGTACCTGTTGCTCAAGGTCGACTTTGAAGCAGCACAGCGCGAGCGGCTCAATTCGCTGATCGACAATGTGCGCAACGCGTTGCTTGACGCCAATATCGGCTATACCGGACTAGAGGTCAAAAACGACGCGATCGTGTTCAAAGTGCGCCAGCCCGAGCGGATCGACGATGCACGTCAGGCTTTGGCCAAGATTGATCCAGACCTCGTCGTCACGATCACGCCTGATGGGTCCGGCACGGTGCAGTTCAGCGCGGCTGCGACCGAAACGCGCCGGGCCCAGGCGGTCGATCAGTCGATGGAAATCATTCGCCGCCGCATCGACGAAACCGGAACCAAGGAGCCGACGATCGAACGCGAAGGTCAGGACCGGATCGTGGTCCAGCTCCCTGGAGTTGACAATCCCGAGCGCGTCAAGGCGTTGCTCGGACGCACCGCAAAATTGACCTTTCAGCTGGTGGACACTGGTGCGTCGCTTGAAGACGCCCGCAGCGGGCATTTGCAGCCCGGCGACGAAGTTCTGCCCGCCGCGGAGAGCGGGAAGGTCAGGATCGGGCCGAGCGCCTATGTCGTGCGCAAGCGGGTCATCGTCGGCGGCGACATGCTCATCGATGCACAGCCGACCTTTCAGAACAACGAGCCGGTCGTCAGTTTCCGCTTCGATGCCGAGGGTGCCCGCCGGTTTGGCGATGCGACACGCGACAATGTCGGCAAGCCGTTCGCGATCGTGCTCGACAACAAGGTGATCAGCGCGCCGGTGATCCGCGAGCCGATCCTCGGCGGATCGGGCATCATTTCGGGCAGCTTCACGGTGCAGTCCGCCAGCGATCTCGCGCTGTTGCTGCGCGCCGGGGCATTGCCCGCGCCGATCACGATTCTCGAGGAACGCACCGTCGGACCCGGCCTCGGCGCCGATTCGATCCGCGCTGGGACCACTGCTTGCGTGGTTGGGGTCGCGCTCGTCGTCGTGTTTATGGTCCTGTTCTACGGGTTGTTCGGGGTGTTTGCCGACATCGCCCTGTTTTTTAATCTATGTCTGATGCTCGGCAGCCTGTCGTTGCTCGGCGCGACGCTGACCCTACCTGGCATCGCCGGCATCGCCTTGACAATGGGCATGGCGGTCGATGCCAACGTACTGATCTACGAACGCATCCGCGAAGAGGTGCGGGCCGGGCGGACGATCCTCTCGGCCCTTGATGCCGGGTTCAAACGCGCTTTCGGCACGATTCTCGACAGCCACATCACGACGCTCGTCGCCGGCGCTTTGATGTTCTGGCTCGGCTCCGGTCCGGTCAAAGGTTTTGCCGTCACTTTGAGTATCGGGGTATTGACTTCATTATTTTCGGCGATCCTCGTGACGCGTCTATTGATCGTCACCTGGGTGCGCCGCTCGAAGCCGCGGGCCGTACCGATCTGACCGGAAGCCAAAAGCTTGTGAACGCATCATGTTGAAACCGCTAATCGTCATTCGGCGCACGCCAAAGAT
>JAFAOB010000319.1 GCA_019238055.1 Alphaproteobacteria bacterium | reverse complement strand
GCGCGTCGTCTCCAGCCGAAATCGCTGTACTCCCCGCGGGGTTAAACGCAAGATGAGCAACTTCCCAATCCGCCGCAAAACCGATCGTGCTTTACCTCCGATCAATATCGCCGAGGCAATTCAGATCCTTAAATGAACAGTATTGGGGCTAACCGTGTCAATGTAGTCTTGGAAGTGAGCTAGGTATGCTTGGCACTGCGCGACGGCCTTGTGTCCATCGGGGCTGAGACCGCTTCCGTCCGAGTTGGAAAACTGCACATCAAAGCGTTTAAGTTCGACAACGTGCCAGAAATAGCCGAGCGAAGATTTCGTCGCGACTAGGTAATCGGGAATCAGACCTGCTGTTCCATCCGACCCTGGAGACTTAATCATCAGCTTGGGGTAAACCCAGATTCCATGATGACCAGAACGATCCACCACGTACTGAATGAGGAAGGGATTTGCAGTGAGGACCTTCTGAATGGCCTCCTCACGCCCGTTTGAGAGCGCGGCGCGCAGGTCCTCCAGAACTACGGAATTAACGTCTCGTAGGCATCCGAAATTGGCGCCCACGAACTGCTCACTAAGCTCTCTTCTGAGCGTCTCCAGGTCGATCACTGTAAGCACGGCGGAGGGTGGCATCAAACGTTCCTATTCGATGCAGCAATTGCATTAAGATGATCGTAAGGCTGTTGGCCTTGGAAAAGCAGAGTCCCGGTCACTCCCACTCGATGGTACCGGGGGGTTTTGAGGTGATGTCGTAGACCACGCGGTTGATGCCGCGGACCTCGTTGATGATACGGGTCGCGGCCTGGCTCAAGAACTCGTGCGAGAACGCAAAGGTATCGGCGGTCATGCCGTCGGTCGAGGTCACCGCGCGCAACGCGCAGGCATAGTCGTAGGTGCGGGCGTCGCCCATGACTCCGACGCTCTTCACCGACAGCAGCACCGCAAAGGCCTGCCAGATCGCATCGTAAAGACCGGCATTGCGGATTTCCTCGATAAAGACGGCGTCGGCCTTGCGCAGGATTTCGAGCTTGTCACGGGTGACCTCACCCGGGATGCGGATCGCCAAACCGGGTCCGGGGAACGGGTGACGGCCGACCAGCCGCTCGGGAAGCCCGAGTTCGCGACCCAATTCGCGCACCTCATCCTTGAACAACTCGCGCAATGGTTCGACGAGCCGCAATTTCATGCGCTCGGGCAGGCCGCCGACATTGTGGTGCGATTTGATCGTAACCGACGGCCCACCCTGCGGGCTCGTCGATTCGATCACGTCGGGGTAGAGCGTGCCTTGGGCAAGGAACTCGACATCGCCGAGTTTGTGCGCTTCCTCATCGAAGACATCGACAAAGGTGGCGCCGATCCGCTTGCGCTTTTCTTCGGGATCGGTGACGCCCGCGAGTGCGGCGAAAAACAATTCGCCGGCGTCACGGTGGACGAGCGGGATGTTGTAATGGCGGCGGAACAGGTCGACGACCTCTTCGGGCTCGCCGGCGCGCATCATCCCGGTATCGACAAAAATGCAAGTCAACTGATCGCCGATCGCGTCGTGCAGCAGCGCCGCGGCGACCGCCGAGTCGACGCCGCCCGACAAGCCCAGCACGACATTGCCATGGCCGACCTGGCGGCGGATGCGGTCGATGATCTGAGCATGGAACAGCGCCATCGTCCAATCGCCGCGGCAGCCGGCGACGTTGTGCGTGAAATTACGCAACAGTTCGGCACCTTGCGGCGTGTGGGCCACCTCGGGATGGAACAGCGCGCCGTAAAACCGCCGCGTGTCGTCCGCGATCGCGGCAAACGGGGCGCCATCGCTTGCTGCGACCGCCCGAAACCCGGCCGGCAAGGTGTCGACCTTGTCGCCATGGCTCATCCACACCTGGGCGCGCGCTCCCTTTGGCCACAGCCCATCGAACAGCAGGCAATCGTCAAGGATATCGACAAAAGCGCGGCCGAATTCCTGATGCTCGCTCAAGGTGACGCGGCCGCCCAGTTCATCGCACATTGTCTGCATGCCGTAGCAGATGCCGAGCACCGGCACGCCGAGTTTGAAGACGATGTCGGGGGCGCGCGGGGCGGTGCCCTCAGTGACCGAGGCCGGGCCGCCCGACAAAACGACGGCGCGTGGATCGAAGTCACGGACCTTGTCGTCGCCGATCGTGAACGGGTGGATCTCGCAATAGACGCCGCTTTCGCGCACCCGGCGCGCAATCAGCTGCGTTACCTGGCTGCCGAAATCGAGGATCAGGATGCGATCGGTCATGGGCGTTCTCAGTTGTCGCCAAATGATTTTCCGGATCGAGATTGCTTCGTCGCAGCGCTCCTCGCAATGACAGCGTCATGCGGTACTTTTGTAGTCATTGCGAGCGCAGCGAAGCAATCTCGGCGCTACATTGAGATACTGTCGCTTTGTCAGCCGCGCGCCGTTCGAACACAGCCATAAAAAACCCATCGGTACCGTGTCGTGCCGGGGTCAGCAATAGATAGTCCCGGCCGGCGGGGGAGGCGCCGCCGATCGTCTCCGCCCATGCGCGCGATGCCGGAAACAATGCGAAATCGGGCTCCGCGGCGAGAAAGGCTTCGGCCTGCATCTCATCCTCCTCCCGCAACAGTGAGCAAGTCACGTAGATCAGCCGGCCGTTGGGATGGACCAGCCGCGCCGCACTGCGCAGGATCTGCTGCTGGCGCTCCACAAGTTCGGCAAGATCCCTGGGCCGGGCGCGCCATTTGGCATCGGGATTGCGGCGCCAAGTGCCCGTGCCGAGGCACGGGGCATCGACAAACACCCGGTCGAAACTCTTGGCGTGGCGCTTGATCCATTTGTCATGCTCGCTCGCCAGCACGCGGCGCTCGACATTGCCGACCCCGGCGCGGCGCAGCCGGCGGGCGGCGCGTTCCAGCCGATAGGCTGACACATCGCAGGCGACGAGCTTGCCGCGATTGGCCATTCCGGCTGCCAATGCCAATGTCTTGCCGCCAGCGCCGGCACAGAAATCGACCACCCGCATCCCCGGCCGCGCATCGGCCAGCAACGCCGCGATTTGCGAGCCCTCGTCCTGCACATCGAACAGACCGTTCTTGAAGGCGGCAAGGCCGGAGAGCGGCACCCTTTTCACCAGCCGCAATCCGATCGGCGACAATGGCGTTGGTTCGGCCGCAACACCTTCGGCCAGCAGCGCGCGGCGAACGGCGTCGCGATCGGCCTTCAGGGTATTGGCGCGCAGGTCGATCGCCGCCGGCGCATTGAGCGCCGCGATCTCGCGCTCGAGGCCTTTGCCGAAAGCTCGTTCGAGATCGGGCAGAAGCCAGTCCGGCACATCATTGGCGACGGCGCGCGGCATGTCCGGGTGTCGCACAGTGCGGCCGGCGAGCCCCCGGATCAGCTGCGTCTCCGCTGTACCGAGCCGTGCGGGGCGGAACCGGTCGCCATCGCACGCCGCCCCGACCGCCTCAGGCCGCCAGCCTTCGACCAGGACGAGAGCGGCAAGAGCTCGACTGCGGGCCGTGGGTGCGACGTCACCCTTGGCAAGCCGAGCGATCCACCAATCGATGGCGGCGCGATGACGCAACGCGGCGTAGACGTGATCCGCGATCTGCGTTCGGTCCTTGGCGCCGATGTAGCGCCGTCGCCGGAAGTAACCGGCGGCCGCGTCGTCAGCCGGGCGCGCGCCATTCTCGATTTGGGCGAGTATTTCGATCGCCGCGGCGACCTGTGCTCCAGGGGTCACGCGGCTCTGCCCCTCACCCTCCTCCCCGGACTTGATCCGGGGATCTGCGGGTCCCCCCTTTCCCCGCCCGCGGGGAGAGGGCCGGGGTGAGGGGCGAGCGTGGCGAGTACGGGTCAGCGGTCGGCTGAATAATTTGGCGCCTCGCGGGTCATCGCGATGTCGTGGACATGGCTCTCGCGCAGCCCCGCGGCGGTAATCCGGACAAAATTGCAATTCCGCTGCATCTCGGCAATCGAGCGATTGCCGGTATAGCCCATTGCCGCGCGCAATCCGCCAATCAGCTGGTGGACGATGTTGCCGACCGGTCCTTTGTGAGGGACCCGGCCTTCGACACCCTCGGGCACAAGCTTTAGCGTGTTGGTAATCTCCTGCTGGAAATAACGGTCCGCCGAGCCTCGCGCCATCGCTCCGGTCGACCCCATGCCGCGGTAATATTTGTAGCTGCGGCCCTGATACAGAAAAACCTCGCCCGGGCTCTCGTCAGTACCGGCAAACAGCGAGCCCAGCATCGCGCAATCGGCGCCGGCCGCGATTGCCTTGGCGAGATCCCCGGAAAATTTGATGCCGCCATCGCCGATTACCGGCACATCAAATTTGCGGCATTCGGCGACGGTATCGAGGATCGCCGTGAATTGCGGAACACCAACCCCGGCGACCATGCGCGTCGTGCAGATCGAGCCGGGGCCGATGCCGACCTTGACCGCGTCGACCCCTGCCTCGATCAGGGCGCGGGCACCGTCTGCGGTCGCGACATTGCCGCCAATGACTTGGGTGTAATTCGACAACCGGCGGATTTCGCGCACCGTGGCGATGACCCGGTCGGAATGCCCGTGCGCGGTATCGACAACAAGCACATCGAGCCCCGCGGCAAAGAGAGCCGCCGCCCGCTCGATGCCGTCGATTCCGGTGCCGGTCGCGGCGGCCGCCCGCAGGCGGCCATGTTCATCCTTGCAGGCGTGCGGATAGCGCTGCGCCTTTTCGATATCCTTAACCGTGATCAGCCCGATGCAGCGATACGCTTCGTCGACGACCAGCAGCTTTTCGATCCGGTGATGGTGCAACAAGCGCTTTGCTTCCTCGGTCGCAACATTCTCCCGAACCGTGACCAGCCGATCCTTGGTCATCAGCTCGGCGACAGGCTGGCGCGGATCGTCGGCAAAGCGCACATCGCGGTTGGTCAGGATCCCGACCAGCCGGCCGGAACCGCGCTCGACCACCGGGATCCCGGAGATCCGATGGTCGGCCATCAGCCGCAAGGCATCGGCGAGCGTCTCTTCGGGATGGATCGTGACCGGGTTGACCACCATCCCGGCCTCGAACTTCTTGACTTTGCGAACCTCGGCCGCCTGCTGCTCGACCGGCATGTTGCGATGGATCACCCCAATCCCGCCGGCCTGAGCCATCGCGATCGCGAGCGCGCTTTCGGTCACCGTGTCCATCGCCGCCGAGACCAGCGGGATGCCGAGCTCGATCTCGCGCGTCAGCCGGGTGCGGGTATCGGTTTCGCCGGGCAGTACCGCTGAGGCAGCGGGGACCAGCATCACGTCATCGAACGTCAGCGCCTGCCGGATTTCCATCCATGCCTCCGAGAGCAATCACGACGAACCATAGACGAGCCCGCCGCCATTCAGTTCGATGGGCACAGATATAGGTGCCGGACCTCAATTATCCGCCCTTCGGAACCCTTTTGCGACAACATAGGTCTCCGCTGATTGGGCGCGGCTCGCCGGCGGCTTGGCATGTCGCAATTCGGCGAAAGCGCGCTTGAGGCGGGCGAGCAATTCGCCCTCGGCACCACCCTGGAACACCTTGGCAACAAATATGCCGCGGGGGGTAAGGATCTCCTCGCCAATCGCGAATGCCGCCTCAGCCAATGCCACGATGCGCAGGTGATCGGTCCTTGCGTGGCCGGTTGTCGCCGGCGCCATATCGCTCAACACGACATCAGCATCGCTGCCGAGCGCCTGTTTGACCGCGGCATGTGTCGTCGGATCGGTCAAATCGGCGCGCAACAGCACCGCACCGGCGATCGGCGCGGTCTCCACCAGGTCAACACCGACGACCCGACCGCGTGGCCCGACGCGTTCAACCGCAACCTGCGTCCAGCCGCCCGGCGCACAACCGAGATCGACGACCTTGGCGCCACGTCTCAGTAACGAAAAGCGATCGTCGAGCTCGATCAGCTTGAAGGCGGCACGGGAGCGGTAGCCATGATGGCGCGCGGCGGCGACATAGGGATCATTAAGCTGGCGCTTCAGCCATTCGGTCGAGGACGGCGTGCGCCGCTTTGCGGACCGCACCCGTACCATCAGCGGTCGGTCGCCGGGGCCGCTCCTGCTCTTGGCCACGTCACCCGTGGATCAGATCAAACAGGATGCCTTCCCGCACCCCGCGATCGGCGACCCGCAAGCGGCCCACCGGCCATGTCTCGCAGATCGCATCGAGGATTGCGCAGCCGCTCAGCACGAGATCGGCGCGCTCGCGCCCGACGCAGGGGCTCGCGGCACGGCCGGCGAGATCGAGACCAGCGAGATGAGTCGAAACCGCCGCGATTTGATCAAAGGTCAGGCTGCTGCCGTCGACCAGTGCACGGACATAGCGCGGCAGCGCCAAATGGATGCCTGCCAAGGTCGTGACTGTCCCCGAACTGCCAAGCATCTGCATCCGGCCGGTGCGAATATGACGGCGGATGCGATAATCGCGTTCGAAGGGGTCGAGCGCGGCGGCCGCTTCGTTGACCATTCTGCGATAAGTCGCCGGGGAAACCTCGCCGCCAAAGCGGTCGGTAAGCGTGACGACGCCCAGCGGCAGCGACATGGACCCGATAATATGCGAACGGCGCCGGTGGCGGTCATTGCCGCCTTCGAGGCGAACCAGAACGATCTCGGTCGAGCCGCCGCCGATGTCAAAGACCAGAGCATACGGAATGCGCGGATTGAGCAACGGGGCACAGCCGGTGACGACGAGCCGCGCCTCCTCGGCGGTCGAGATGATTTCGATGTCGAGCCCGGTCTCACGGCGTACCCGGGCAAGAAACTCATGGCAATTGGTCGCCCGGCGACATGCTTCGGTGGCCACATAGCGGCCGCCGGCGATCCGGCGGAGGGCAATCTTATCGGCGCAGATCTTCAAGGCATCGATCGTGCGCTCGACGGCCTCTTCCGACAGGGCGCCGGTGGCCAGCAATCCCTCGCCGAGGCGAACGATGCGCGAGAAAGCATCGACGATGCGAATGGCCATGCCCGCGCGCCGTGCCACCAGCAGCCGGCAATTGTTGGTGCCGAGATCGAGAGCGGCGACGGGTGCGCCATAGCGCGGGCCGATTTGCCGATATGGCTGACCGTCGCGGATCAGCGGCTCGCCGCGGGTTGCTCCAGAGCGCCTGATTGAATCATGTGCGAGCTTGGCAACTGCGGAAGCGGTCACATCACTTCCGATCGCTACCCCGCTGTCAAGCGGCTTCTGCACGGCCGACTGTCCATCCCATCAAACGCCGACATATTATCGTAATGCAGAGAGCCGAAGTCAAAATCCTTCAAAGGCTAGAGAGGGGCTGCACTCCGGTGATCGCGATACCTCGCCGGCGGGCCGAAATTTTGGTGAAGGCCTCGATGGGGCGACGTTCCACGAGTCCAGCTGGTTGATCGCGCTCACTCGGAGGCGGCCCGAAATGCGGCACATTCCGCCGGCGCTGGTCCGGGTTTCTCAGAACTTGTTTACAAAGATGCCAGACGCTTAAGAGGCGGTTTTCAGTGCGCCAGGCGAAGCTGGCGCGTTCCAGCCGGTGCAAGTCCGGCCCGGGTAGGATGGTAGCGCATCGCCCGGTAGCGAGTGTTGCGTCGGGGAAGGTGACGACCCCGGCGAAGCGTACACAGCAAT
>JAFAOB010000317.1 GCA_019238055.1 Alphaproteobacteria bacterium | reverse complement strand
AGGATTGCTGTGTACGCTTCGCCGGGGTCGTCACCTTCCCCGACGCAACACTCGCTACCGGGCGATGCGCTACCATCCTACCCGGGCCGGACTTGCACCGGCTGGAACGCGCCAGCTTCGCCTGGCGCACTGAAAACCGCCTCTTAGCACTGTTGGATCGAATCGCGAGCGAATACGCACCTGATGGGTTTGACATAATTATCGATGACGCTTCGCATATCGCTAAATTAACGAAAATCAGCTTTTGGCATCTATTTGACAACCATTTGAAACCTGGCGGTTATTATGTAATCGAGGATTGGCGCGTCAGCTATTGGGAAGCTTCACCAGATGGCGCGAAATACGAATGGCCAAACCCAATACCGCCCCGATCGCCGCAGTTTTCACGGATGATAGCGCTTAAATCGAGGTTACCAATCTACGCTGATCGAATGGCGCATCAGATTAAGAAACTATTAGATGCAGTGGGAGCGGAAGCAATTGCCAGTGCTGCCGGGCGATTGTATCGCAATCAAAAATATAGATCGCGGAGATTTCCAAGTCACGATTACGGAATGGTCGGCTTAGTCAAACAACTCATCGACGAACTTGGCATGGATGCTATAACCAACCCACAACGCAACGGCTCCCGGCCGCAGAGGTTTCCCAAATTTCAGCGTATGGAGGTTTGTCCAGGACAAGTGTTTATCGTAAAGGTCACAGAACGAGATAATGAGTTGGTAGCTGAATCTCTCCGGCACTCTTTCCCTGCCATATCAGTCCCAGAATCATCGGATTATCATCAGCCCGACCGTCTCCTTAAAATCGGCTAAGTTTTCTACGCGCTTTGTCTAGGCGAGCCCCGGACCGGGCGGCGTTGCGATCCCGGATCGGGCTCGGGAGTGATCAAGGGTCAGATCATTCCCACTCGGTCGTGCCGGGGGTTTTGAGGTGATGTCGTAGACGACGCGACTCATCCGCGCCGCGGTTGGCGCGCATCAAGCAACAAGCATCTATCGGGGCGATATCCTCGCTGCGTAGCGCTTGACCGGCGTGCAGGAATATTATACCTATCTACCTACCTTGGCACCAACGCCATGCCTCTCAGCATCAAAGACCCCGAGACCGAGCGACTGGCCCGTGAGCTTGCCAGGCGCACCGGTGAGAGCATCACGGTTGCCACCCGCAAGGCGCTGCAAGAACGTCTGCGCCGTGTCAGAGGCGTAGAGCGAAAGCCCCTTCTTCTGGCAGACCTCGCGGCAATCCGGCGCCGATGCGCCGAACTTCCCGTGCTTGACCCGAGGACACCGGAAGAGATCATCGGCTATGACGAACGCAGGCTGCCGCGGTGATGGTAATCGACACCTCAGCCATCGTCGCCATTTTGTTTGACGAGCCGGATGCAGCCGCCTTGGAAGGGAAGATTGCCGATGATCCGATACGGCTCATGTCAGCCGCTACATTCCTGGAGGCGACCATCGTCATCGAGGCACGCCTGGGCGATCCCGGAGGCCGGGAGTTCGATCTGTGGCTGCACCGGGCAGAGATCGAAATACTTCCGGTGGACGCCGAGCAGGCTGACATGGCGCGCCGTGCCTGGCGGCGTTTTGGCAGGGGCAGACATCCCGCCGGGCTCAACTATGGCGATTGCTTTTCCTATGCGCTGGCAGCCACGCACGACGGACCGCTGCTGTTCAAGGGGCGACGATTTCGCGAAGACCGATGTGAAGTTCTGCCGATGAAGCCCCCCTGCTGACCCGAGATTAGGCGCGCTATTGCGCGCGTGACTGCAGATCCGACTGCAAGCCTCCGACGATCCGTTCATAGCTGACCACATTGATTCTCGGCGAGGATCGCACAAAGTTCGCCCGGCATCGACGCTGGCCCTCATTCTCTACCACCGAATTGCCAATTAGGAGAATTGCACCCTCAGGCTGAATCAGCTCCGCAATTCGAACATTGCTTCTAACCGCAATACTGTTCACATAAGCTCCTAATGACGCTATCCTGCTGCCGGATCGAGCAGGAGAGCGGCGACGGCGCGAACGGTTGCGGCCCTTGCGGCAGGAGCGCGGATCACCGATTACATCAGCTTGGGAGCGATCACCAA
>JAFAOB010000316.1 GCA_019238055.1 Alphaproteobacteria bacterium | reverse complement strand
GCCGCATCGCCTCATACATGTTTTGATTATCGGAGCAGTTCGACCCATCGGTGCCGATGCCAAGATTGACCCGCTGCTCGAGCATCGCCCTGGCATCGGCGATCCCGCTGCCGAGCCGCATGTTGCTACCAGGGTTGTGCGCGACCGACGCGCCGCGGTCACCGAGTCGGCGCATATCGTCCTCATCGAGCCATACCCCGTGGGCGACCGTAAAATGCGGCCCGAGCACACCGAGCGCGTCGAGATGTGCGGTCTGGGTCATGCCGTAGAGGCGAATGCCGGTCACCGCCTGCACCTTTGATTCGGCGACATGGCTGTGCAATGCGACCTCGAACTCGCGCGCCAGATCAGCGCAGCCGCGAATAAACTCGTCCGAGCAATGATGCGGGATCGTCGGTGCCACCGCCGGCCGCACCTGGTCGCGGTCGAAAGACCAGCCGGCAAGCGCCTTACGCATCGCCGCGATCGTCGCCATGGCCGGCAGCATGCGCAATTCGGCAGCCTGCGCCTGTAAGGCCGACGGTAACGCCTCCATCAAACCCGGGATCGCCTCGAAAAAACTGCGGTCGGCGACCATTGGCGCCACCACCGCGCGCATACCGACATCGGCATAGGCCTGCGCCGCCCGCGCGAACCCCTCAGCGGTCGGCACCGGCCATTCGAACGACAAATCATAGCAGGCGGTGCAGCCCTTCATGACCATCTCGATGGCGCCGAGCTGGGTCGACAGATAGCCATCCTCGATCGTGCGGTTGCCGACCAGCCACGGTGCGGCGGTCAACAGCAATTCCAAGGTCCAGCGGTCGCCCATCCCCTTGCCGAGATTGCCGTGGCCGTGAGTATGGGCGTTGACGAGACCCGGATGCAGCAATCGCCGCGCGGCCGAAATCTCGACCGCATCCTCCGGCGCCGGCAGTCCGGGCGGGCCGATCTCGCGGATCGTGTCGCCGTCGATCAGGATGTCGGCAAAATTGGCGGTGCCGGCACTGATGTCGAGCACACGGCCGCCGCGCAGGATCGTCCAAGCCATGCTATCCTCCATCTCGATAATCCTCAGACGGGAGCTGCAGGCATGATAGGCCGAGGCGAGCGGAAGGCCGAGCAATGCCGAAGGTAATCGTCGAACCGCGCGGCGCGATCTTTGAAATCCGCCTCAACCGGCCGGAATTGCTGAACGCGGTCGATCGTGAGACGATCGCGGAGCTTGCTGCGGCCGCCGCCGACGCGGCCGAGGACGGCGATGTCCGGGTCGTGCTGCTGCGCGGCGCAGGCAGCCATTTTTGCGCCGGCGGCGATATTACGATGTTTGGCGAGCTTGTCCGTCTGCCGCCCGAGGAGCGGCGCCGCGAGCTTTATCAGACGGTCGACATGCTGCACCCGCTGTTGGTGCGGCTGCGGCACATGCCAAAACCGGTCGTGGCGGCGGTGCAGGGAGCGGCAGCCGGTTTTGGGCTGAGCCTGGTACTCGCCACCGATCTCGCGCTCGCCGCCGCCGACGCGGTCTTTACCTGCGGCTACATCCATCTCGGCACCAGCCCGGACGGCGGGATGACCGCATTGTTGCCGGCAATCGTCGGCCTCAAGCGCGCTGCCGAACTGATGCTGCTCGGCGACCGCTTCGATGCAGAGCGGGCCTTGGCGCTCGGCATTGTCAACCGCATCGTTCCGCCCGACGCGCTCGCCGCCGAAGCCGAGGCATTGGCCGAACGGCTTGCGGCTGGTCCGGGCGAGGCTTATGCCCGCACCAAAGCGCTGCTCCAGGCGAGCCTCGGCGACGCCTTCGACGCGCAATTGCGCCGCGAAACCGAGAACTTCGCCGCCTGCGCCGCGCAAGACGATTTTGTCGAGGGTGTGCGTGCCTTTCTCGAAAAACGCCCCCCTACATTCAAAGGATGACGATACGCCGATCGGCGCGGGCGGCATTTTGATCGGACGCCGACAAAGAGATGGCGTATAATCTTTTTTATGGAAAACGGCGCATAAGATCGGCTATACAAAAATACACGCTGATTTACCAACCTAACTAGGAGCCATGCATCACGCGGGTGGTTGCCACCATGATCTCATCTCGTACGATCCAACGTGCAGCAAATTCCTCTCTTAGTTGCATCTGTCCAAGGTAAGATTGATGGTTTGGCACTCGCAGGAAACGGGCATCTTCATCGACTAGATATTGTACGAAGTAACTGGTCACCTTTGTCCATGCTCGTGTGCTGTGCAGTCGCCTTATCTCCTCTGCTGTATCATGTGAGCGCAACCGCGTCCGCAAGGCCATTTGCCTCATGAAAATGTCGTCATGTATGCACATCTCCATGTGCATTCGCCCCGAATATGCAATTGCAATCTTCTGTGTTGAATACACTCTGTCATCGTTCGGGTCGTAAGGCTCGACCATTCGGAATTTCAACAAATCCTCGATCGCTAAATCTATAATCCGTGCCGTTGTTCCCATAGGTTCAAGATATGCCTCAATCTCTTCTATGGGCACATATGCATCCGCTACATCCCTTCCTTGATTCGCGCGATCGATTAACAGTCGGAGAATAGAGAGCTTCAAAAGCGGCGATGTAACAGCATCTTTACGAATCGAGAGCACGTCGTCGATATAATTACTCTCCGCCCCGTTGAAAAAATTGTAACCGCCTAATATGAGCGCTAATCCGAGTTTGAAACGCGGAATCGTGACAAATCTCTTTGAGAGGTATGTCGCAACTAGTTCTTCTATTGCGATGCTTGGCGACGTAACGATCCGGTGTGTCAGCTCTAAGCTTCGCCGGATATCTAGGTTCGCGAGCCAACTAACGCGCCGCCCTACGTAATCATTGTTCACAAACATCTCTTCTAGACATGCCGCAAAACCAATGATGTTCTCAATGCTCAGACGTATTCCACGGGCGAAAAAATATTCGGCACGTTGCGTTTGCTCCTCATCGGTTTTTCGTTTGATGAACTCCACCCGTTTTGCCAGCACTTCGCGCGCTGGGGGAACCGGTAGATAAAAGGTCTTAGTCGTATAGGATTGCAGCGGCCCGGCCTTCGATAATCGCCACAACGTACGATCGGTGACAGGCACGATCACGAACGACAGAACCGCTCGGAATATCGCCTGCGCGTACTGAAACACTTCCTCTTGGAATTGTTGAGAGAACTGGTCGGTATTGTCGAATACCACACATGGCAAAAGTTGCCTTCCACGGATGGCATGATGTAGAAGGCGAATCACATAACCATATTTATCAGTCTGGACTTGCTGCTGCATATAGCGGCCGAATTCGATTTTGAAGGCTGTGCGATCGGACTGGTACAGATGCTGTAATTCACCTTCAGACCATCGTACATAGTCTCTAAAGAAAATACCTTGCAGCTCATCGTAATCAGGTGATTGCCCGTGGTAGAACGATCTCTCGATCTCTTCCAACACGCGGGTTGTGATCCACGTTTGAATCGTGCTCAAATCTCCGATGAGTCTGCCATATCTATACGAATGACTAGACATTTACGGCGGAGAGCACGATGCAAAATCTGACCGAAGAAACGGTCGATAAACGTGGATTTTCCTGCTCCTTTGTTCCCGATAATTAGAACGATTTCGCCCGTGTTAGACTCGACCGCGTTCTCTAGTTCCCGTACGAGTTGTCCTCCGCTTGTGGTGGCGAGAGTTTCAACATATCCTAATAAGTCGCGAGTTATTTTCGCAAAGGTGGTATCGGCGGCGCGGCTTTCATTTGTTTCAACGAAACACTCCAAAAGCATCTCCGGATCGTCATCGCCCGACATAGCGCCGAAGAACCGATCGAAAATTTTTTCTAGATCTACTCCCATGGGAGACCTTGGTATCAGGCGGACCCACGAGTCGCTCATCGCTACCGCAAGATTGATAGCGGGTTCTACGCCTCCGCCCTCAGCACGGGCGATTTGGATAACGAAACGCTTTTCGAGAACACCCTCTCGCGAGAAGAGGTCATAAGAGGCGGTTTTCAGTGCGCCAGGCGAAGCTGGCGCGTTCCAGCCGGTGCAAGTCCGGCCCGGGTAGGATGGTAGCGCATCGCCCGGTAGCGAGTGTTGCGTCGGGGAAGGTGACGACCCCGGCGAAGCGTACACAGCAAT
>JAFAOB010000294.1 GCA_019238055.1 Alphaproteobacteria bacterium | reverse complement strand
GACGATTTCAAGCTGATCATGTTGCTGGCGCTCGGCGCCCTACCCTTGCTGCTGCTGATGCGCGACCCGCGCAGCCGGCCAGCCCCGGCCGGAGCTGTCGCATCTGCACCGGTCGACGATTAGGACTATGGCCATCCGATCCGCCCGGAAGGCAGCTCGACCTCAGCTCGATGGCGACGATGCCGGGCATTGTCGCCATGCCCGAGAACGGCCAATCGGGATTTCCCTAGTACGTCTCGCGCGGCAGGTTGAGGTGCGGGAAGACGCTATGGACGTGCGGTGTCACGACCTGGCGCGCCGGCCGGATGTAGGTTTTGTCGAGCTCGTGATAACCGGTAACGCCGAGCAACGACAGGCAGATACGGATCTCATCTTCGAGGATTTCGAACAGCCGCACCACCCCAGGACCCCCAGCGGCCGCGAGACCGTAGATGTAGAGCCGGCCAACTGAGACGACATCGGCGCCAAGGATCAATGCCTTGACCACATCGGTGCCGCGATAAATGCCGCCATCGACCATGACGCGGGCGCGTCCGCCGACAGCTTCAACGACCTCGGGCAGGACGTCGATCGAGCCGACGCCCTGATCGAGCTGGCGCCCGCCATGATTCGATACGTAAACGCAGTCGGCTCCGTATTCGAGCGCTAGTTTGGCATCCTCGGCGGTGCCGATACCCTTCAGTACGATCGGAATGTCGAAGTTCTTTTTGATTCGCTCGATATCGCGCCAATTGAACCGCGCCTGGTATATGCGCGCCTGCTCATCGCTCGCACTGAGACGCGCGCGCCGGCGCTGGTGGCGCTTGGCAATGTCGCGCTCGCGGCGGCTGTGGCTGTCGGTATCGATCGTAAAGCAGAATGCGTCATAGCCGTGGTCGATGGCGCGGCGGACATGGTCATCGACCCAATCGGCATCGCCACGGACATAAAGTTGGAAGATTTTGAAGCCATCGCCCGAGGCTTCCGCGGTTTTTTCCATACCGGGATGCGCGCCGGAGCTGAGAATCATCCCGTTGCCGAACTCGCGCGTCGCCTTTGCGACTGTGGCGCCGCCGCCCGGCTCGAACACTTCGAGCCCGCCAACGGCCGAGCAGAGCACCGGGATGCGCAGCTTCTTGCCAAAGAACGCGCGGCTGCAGTCGACGTTTGACACGTCGCGCAACACCCGCGGCCGAAACCCCCAAGCATCGAGCGCGGCACGGTTGCGCGCCAATGTCGTCTCGGTCTCCGAGCCGCCGATCAGATAGTCCCAATTGTTGCGGTTGAGGTTGGTGCGCGCCTGGGTGATGAACTCGTGCAGGTTCTGAAAGCGTTCCTCAAGCGGTCCGGTCATGGTCTTCTCCCTCGCTGGTTTATCTTCTGTCGGGCCGAGGCTGATGGCTCGGACGGGCGAGGGTCTCAGCGTAAGCCGAGCCGTCCGATTTGGGCAATCTGATCTTTGTTATGCCGTCTTTCTGGTGGGGTACTCGAGGATCGACCACTCTGCCCGAACGCCAGCATTAAATCCTGGTAGTTTGTGGCGGACCCAAGCGCCTGGGTCTGACATGTTGGCCGAGCGGCCCACGGTCTCCTCACTCAGCGCACCATGCCGCTCGCTCCGGCTGGCACATCGTAAAATGTCAGGGTCATTGAGATGCTGGTGTAAAAGGCCCATCAGGCAAATGGCATCGGCAATGTACGCCGGCTGCCCAACGCGATTGCTTATCGGCAAGTGGATTCCGTATCAGAGTTCGGTCCACGCGCGGCTGCTCGCTGTGAGCTTGATATGATCCGCACATCGCATGACCAACGGGAGAGCGCCATGTCGGAAATCCCCCGTGTTTCCAGAACGGCATATCCCGCCAGTCATGTGCTCGGCAGCAAGCTCGACAGCATCCCGTTCAGCCCGTTTCACCTGGGCGTGATCTTTGTGCTCGGATTTGTCGCGTTGGTTAGCGGCTATGATGGTTCGATAACCGGCACATTGCTGGTATTGGCCAAAAAGCCGTTGTACATCACCTCCGGCGAGATCCGCCTGCTTGCTGTCGCATCGAGTCTGGCGGCCTGCGTTGGCGGGTTTACTGCCGCGGCGATTTCCGACCACTGGAGCCGCCGCACCGTCATGCTGCTCGGGGTGGCGGCGATCAATTTTTCACATTGTTGGTTCCGCTGGCGCAAAGCGGTGAGCAGCTGATCATCATTCGCCTGTTGACCGGCCTCGCGATCGGCTTTGCCGCCTCGGCGCCGTTTCCGATCGCTGCCGAACTGATGCCGGCGCAGCACCGGCGCACCTATAGCGCAATCTACGAGATGATGCTGGCCGGCTCGTTTACACTGGTCCCGCTGGTCGGCTTTCTAGTTGCCGGCGCCCAGCTCTGCCGGCCGTATTTGGATTGTTCGTCGTGCCAGAGGTGGTCTATTTACTGATCCCCCGAAAGTCCGCGCTGGCATTTGCAGCGGGGCAATGCCGAGACAGCTGTCACCATTGTCAGCCGGATCATCAGCCGGTCCGGCGATCGCGTGCCGCCGCTGACGACAACAGCGCTGGGCGAGAACACAGCACCCACGCGAGCAGCTGCCGTCGTTCACCGCACTCTTTCGCCGGGTCAGCTGCGCTGGACCGTGGTCGGCGTTGTGAGTCTCGTCTGTGCACAGGTTTCCTTTCTTACAATCTCGATTCTGTTGCCAAAGGCTCTGATCGATCAGGGAGCTGCCGTCACCTTGAGTTTTGGGCTGAGTTCGCTCGTTTTCTTGGCGAGCATCCCAGGGAAGGGCTTTACCGGATTCCTGATGGAGATCATCGGCCGGCGGTGGACGATCACCTATTGCCTCTTGCCTCGCTGGGTCGCTTCCCGGTCTCCTGATGATGGCGACAGCGCATTCCGCGGGGCGTTACGCGACCGTCGTGTTTGTCGCCGGAGCGCTGATCACCGGTTTTACAGTGCTGTCGACCTTCACCGCCGTGCGGGTTTACCTCTCCGCGCAGTTCCCGACGGCGCTGCGCGGGCGCGGGCAATATTTCGGCGAAGCGTGCGGACGATTTGGCGCCGGCGTGCTGGCGCCTTTCATGTTGGAGCCGTACACCGGCTCACCTGCGATCTTCTTCGGCACCTTGGCGATCGTGGCGTCGATCGGCGCCTTTGTCCCGGTATTGTTTGGCAAGGAGACCGCCGGTCAGCTCGAAACCGTCACCGAGCGGGTTTCCAAGCTGGCCTAACAATGGTCTCGTGCGAGCCTTCCTTCGAGGATCGCTACGGCAATCTATCCGTGGGTGGCCTGACTGCCGGCGAGGGTTATCGTGATATGCCCCATCGTCGTATCCGCTTTGGCGCCATGCCAATGGCGTTCGCCGGCCTTGATGTGGACGACGTCGCCGACTTTGATCTCGCGCTGCTCACGCTCGGTCGCAACCATCCCGGAGCCCGAGGTCACGATCAGCACTTGGTCGCAGTTATGCGTATGCCAGCCGGTCGTGCAACCTTGGCTGAAGTTCACGACGCTGCAGTTGTAGTTGGCTGACTCTCCCGGCTGGATAATCGGTTGGTGCGACCGGGAAACAGGCCCGGTGTACCCCGGAACCGGCTCGGCTCCTTCTACGGGAACATTCGTGACATCTTTGAGTGTGACCACCTTCATGACGATTCTCCCTTTCCAAGATCCGCTGCGCGACTGGTAGCTGAGCGGCAAGACATTCAAGTCCCGAGCACGAAATTGGCGCGATCTCAGGCTTGCGCCTATGACTAGTTGTAGATCCGACTGAGAGTTTCACCCATAAGCGCGGCGCTCGCACTCGGAGAGGCGGTCGGTGACGCGAAATGCCTCGACCTCTTGCTCATAGGTCAACAGTCCGACTGCTCGGGTCCAGTCGGTGCCCCACATACGGTTATCGGTAACAGGGGCAAAACCTGTGGCAGCGGGGATTTTTGGATTCCCTAAGGCGGGCATTGCTGATTGATTGAAGGGATGCCAAGCCCCACGGATCTCGATGCCCTTTCAAATGCCGAGCTGAGGGCTCTGGTGATCACATTGCGGGGCGAGGTCGCG
>JAFAOB010000311.1 GCA_019238055.1 Alphaproteobacteria bacterium | reverse complement strand
TGGGCATCGCGTTTTGGGATTATCTCGGCAGCCGTCTCGGCATTTCCGGGCAACCCGCTGTACCGCTCCTGCCAGATATCATCCGGTGCCGCGGCCAACCTGCGTAAATCCTGCTGCCCGCCATTTTGCCCCTCTTACCCCAAACATTGGCGGGGAGAACATGTTCTTCTTCCACAACGAAGTATTGAACAAAGATTTCAGCGCACTAAGCCCAGGGGACGCCGTCGAATACAAGATAGGAAAGAGCGATAGAGGACCATGTGCGGTGCGCATCACGGTGGTCAGCTAATACGTCTCTCACCACCCTGTCTTCGCTCCGCTCAGCTAACTGGCCGCCCCTCACCCTCCCGCTAACGCTGGTCCCTCCCTCTCCCCGCTCGCGGGGAGAGGGTCAGGGTGAGGGGCCTACGCAGCGGCGAGCATCGCATCGGCGATCTTCTCGGCGGTCATCAGCGTTGGGAAATTGGTGTTGGCGCAAGGCACGCACGGGAATAGCGAGGCGTCAACAACGCGCAGGCCGGCTACCTCGCGCACCCGAGCCTGATTGTCGGTGACTGCCATCGGATCGTCTTCGGCGCCCATGCGGCAGGTGCAGGTCGCGTGCCACACGCCGATCGCCGCCTTGCGGGTGAAATCCTCGAGCGCATCGTCGTCACGCATCAGCTGGTCAAAGCGGTATCCCTCGACAATGACTTTTTCGATGACCATGCGCCGCAGCCAAGCCGGGCCGTCGAGCAGTTTCGCGAGAATGTCGGTGATGCGCTTGTTTTTGGCGTTGACGACGCCGATCTGGCGCACCCGCTCTGTATAGCTCGCTGGAAAGGGGTCACAGGTTGCTTCGCTGAGGGCCGTGCTGACCTGCATCGCGCCAAGCCGGCGAAACGCGTCCATCAGCCTTTCGAGATCGCGCCGGTCGGATAAAAGGTTGAATTCGACAATCGGCTCGACCCGGGGATCGCGCGAGGCGAGCTTGACCTGGCCGGTCTCGGAAAATGTCTTGTAGACCGCCGCCAATAGGGAGCCGATCTGCTCGCCGACCGCATGCCAGGCCGATTTGCTGACGCTCGCGACAAACATGTCGCCGGGCGGCGCCTCGCCGATGCCCGATGAATACCGCAACGCCAGCAAGATATGCCGGCGAGTCAGGCCGTTCAGCCGGCATTCGGGCTTGATAAAAGACGATACGGAAATCGATGGATGATCCATCAGCCGCTGACCGACCCCCGGCACGTGGGCGACGACTTCGATGCCGAGATCGCGCAGATGAGGCGCAGGCCCGACCCCGGCGCGCAGTAAGTGCGCCGGCGAATGGATCGCCCCCGATGACACGATGACCTCGTTGCCGCGGAACTCGGTCTCCTTCCCGTCCACCAGCGCCTTGACCCCGACGCAGCGCGTCCCCTCAAACAGCAAAGCCGTAACCTGGGTTGATGGCGAGATCGTCAGATTTTTGCGCATCCGGGTCCCCGGATCGAGGTAGCCGATCGCAGCAGAGACCCGCCGGTCGTAGAGGTTGGAGATCGTGATCGGGAAATACCCGTCCTTGTATTCGCCGTTCTGGTCGAGGATGAATTCGAAACCGGCGGCCTCGAATGCTTTCGCCACCGCCTTGGCGTGGCCGTTCCACAGTTCGGGAAAGATGCGGCGAACCGGGATGCGGCCATCCTTGCCGTGCCATGGCCCGTCAAAATCCATGTCGCGCTCGACTTTTTTGAAATAAGGCAGCACCGCGTTCCAGTTCCACCCGGCTGCACCTCGCGCCTCCCACTCGTCGTAATCGGTCGGTGCCCCGCGATTGGCGAGCTGACCGTTGATCGACGAGCCGCCGCCCATCACCCGCGCCTGCTCGTATTTGCGCAACGGCGGACGGTTTTCCTCGGGGCGGTTGTGCGAGATGACTTCGGTGTGGACCTTGAGCTCGGTCCAATGAAAGCGCGGGTCGAAATAGGCGGTACCGGGATAGCTGTCGAGGATTTCCGGCGGAACCTTGCCATGCGGCGTATCCTGCCCCGCCTCGCACAGCAACACCTGGTTGGCGCTCTTCGCGGACAGCCGGTTAGCCATGACCGAACCGGCAGACCCGCCGCCGACGATAATGTAGTCGTAGGTCATTTCCTCCCTCGCGGGCGCTTTTTGGGTTACGCAACCGGCCCTCGGCACGAATTGCCGCACAGCCGCGACTTTTCTTCGGTATTCATGATTCATGTAATTCCAAACGCGGACGCTGGGGTCAACCCCCTGATCGCCCATCCAGAGCGGGAGAAATGGAGGCGTTTTGAGCCGAGCCGACTTTGCCGGGCCGGTGGCTGAGCGTTGGTTCGAGGACTTCGTCCCAGGTGCCGTCTACGAATTCGGGCACGCCGAGGTCACCGAGACCGATATCATCGACTTCGCGCGTCGTTTTGACCCGCAGCCGATGCATATCGACCCCGAGGCTGCGGCGCGCGGGCATTTTGGCGGGCTGATCGCCAGCGGCTGGCACACTGCCGGGCTGATGATGCGGCTTTTTGTCGAGCATTTTCTGCCGGCGAATGCGAGCCTCGCTTCGCCAGGCATCGACGAATTGCGCTGGACTCGGCCGGTACGGCCCGGCGACGTGCTGCATCTTCGGGTGACTGTCCTCGAAGCAATGCGCTCGCGCTCCAAGCCCGATCGCGGCATGTTGCGCACCCTGATTGAGGTGTTGAACCAGAACGGTGAAGTCGTGATGAGCCTGAAGCCGATGAACTTGCTGCGCTGCCGGCCGGTTTCTGCCTCCAATGCAAGCGGCACCAAAGGATCAGCGCGCGAGGCCGCGACGTGAAGCTGGGTATTGTTTCGGATATTCACTGCAATCATCAGGGCCTGCTGCGCGCGCTCGACATCATGGGTGATGTCGACGAGCTGATCTGCCTTGGCGACGCAATCTATGAATATCGCTTTTCCAATGAAGTCGCGCAAATCCTGCGGGACCGCGCCGCGCATGTGATCCTCGGCAATCACGAGGAGGGCTTTCTTGGCCCCCAAGGTGTGCGCGCCCGGGCGGCAAAGTGGATCGATCCTGCCCTGCTCGGCTGGCTTGCCGAACGCCCGCATCGCCTCGAATTGGAGATTGGCGGCAAGAAATTATTGCTGGTGCATTCGACCCCATGGGAACCGCGCGGGATGTATATTTATCCGCACAGCTCGTTATTGGAGCGGTTCGCCGAAGCCGAAGCCGATTTTGTGCTTTATGGCCATACGCATCATCAACTCGTGCGCCGTGTCGGCCGGGTTCTGGTGATCAATCCCGACTCGGCCGGTGACGCCCGCGACGTCGGCAACGGTCGGCAGCTGAGCTGCGCCGTCCTCGACACCGCGAGCGAAGAGGTCCTTGTCACCGATTTCTCGGACAAGCGCGGTTAGCTGCCAGGCCGACCGGGTGCCGCGGTTTTATCGCTAACCATACGACCGCTCTTCAAATCACCCGCTCCGCGCGCAATGCCGCGATGTCGGCCGGTGTATAACCGAGGCTCGTCAGGATCGCGTCGGTGTGCTCCCCCAACAACGGAGCGGGACGCCGGTAGGTGCCGGGCGTGTCCGATAATTCGATCGGGGTTGGGGCCAGCGGAAACGTTGCAGCGAGGGCGGGGTGGGTCACATCTTCGAGCAGATGGGCGGCGCGGATATGGGCGTTATCGAGCGCCTGTTGCGGTGAATAGAGCTGACCGGCGACGATGCTGGCCTCTTCGAGAGCGGCGAGCGCTTCGGCACAGGTACGCTCGGCGCACCACAACGTCATCCGCGCCGAGATGATCTCGCCGTGATCGGCGCGCAACTGATCGTCGGCAAAGCGCAGGTCGTCGAGCCAATGGTCCTCGCCGATCATTTGCGTCCAGCGCCGGAACATCGATTGCCCAATCACGGTCGCGACGATCCAGCCATCCTTGCAGCGATAAAAATCCGCCGGCGCCGAGTTGAAGCCACGATTGACGGTCGCGATCCGGTTGACCCCGGTCAACGCCTGCTCGATCAGCGTCGCATTGGCAAAGGCGATCGCGGTGCGCAACAGAGCGCCCTCGACCTTTTGCCCCCGCCCGGTCTTGCCGCGCTCGATCAGCGCCGCCAAAGTTCCAAACGCGGACAGGCAGGCGCTGCCGAAATCGACCCACGGCAGTTTCAGCGCAATTGGCTGCTCCGGCGTGCCCGACAGATAGACCGCACCGCTCATTGCTTGGCCGATGCCGTCAAAGCCGTGCTTGTGCGACAGCGGCCCGCCGGCGCCAAATCCGGTCACGGTCGTCAGAATGATGTCGGGCTTGACTTGGCGCAGGCTGTCGAGGTCGAGCGCCAGTGAGCGCAACACGCGGGGCGGCAAGTTGGCGACCACAACATCGGCGGTTGCGACGAGCTTGCGGGCGATCTCGCGGCCTTGTGCAGTGCCCGGGTCCAGGGTCATGCCGAGCTTGTTGCGGTTCATCGCCAAAAACATCGCGCCGCCGCCACCGGGTCCGGCGCCAACCGGGATATAAAAGCGGTCCTCGCCGCCGCCGATGCGTTCGATGCGGATGATCTCGGCACCGAGATCGCCGAGCAAGGCCGCGCAAAACGGTCCGGCGATATACCGTCCAAAATCAAGAACGCGAATGCCGTCGAGTACCCCGGACACCAACCCCTCCTGTCTACCTTCGATCAGCGCCGGGTCAGCATACAAGCCCTGAAGTCGATTGACGCGGGATCATCTATCTAGGCGGCAACAGCTTCTTTGGCGACGATCGAGATTGTCGCTTCAGACGACCCCACGATGCGGCCCCCGCTCTCGCCAGGGAACGCTCGCTTGTGCCCGCGATGGCAGCGGCTTAGTTGATTAGGGCCGTTGCGGTGATTCTGTTCGGCGACACGCAGCCTTGGGTGGAGCATGGCAATCTTCTTTACCAGCGATACGCATTTCGGGCATGGCGGCGCGCTCGGGCTTTATCGCCGCCCGTTCGCTTCGGTCCCGGCGATGAACGAGGCGATCGTCGCACGGTGGAATGAGACCGTTGGACCGGGGGACGACATCTGGCATCTCGGCGATTTCGCGATTCACCAATCGGCGACCGCGGTGGCGGAGTTGCTGAATCGGCTCAACGGCAACAAGCATCTTTTGACTGGCAATAACGATCCGCCAGCCACGACCGAACAGCCAGGCTGGACGAGTGTCAAGGCTTACGCCGAGATGATGGTTGACGGCGTCTTTGCCGTCTTGTGTCACTATCCGTTCCGCAGCTGGCGGGATAAGGCCAAAGGCTCGATCAACCTGCACGGCCATTGCCATGGCCGGTTAAAGCCGCAGCCGCGGCAATTCGATGTCGGCGTCGATGTCTGGGATTTTCGGCCGATCACGATCCGTGAGATCCTGGCGCGGAACCCACGCGCAAGACAGCTGCCATGATTGGTCTGCTGTCCAAACGGCTCTCTTGTGCCAAGCAGATGGTGTGCTCGGGCCAGAACCGCCGCAATCGGCACGCGATGCGCTGGCGCATTGTTATGCGCCGCGGTGTCAGATTGACCGCGATCGCCTCGCTTTTGGCGATGTCGCTCGCCGCCTGCCAAGGAACAAATCAAAGTGCGTTTATCGGACCGAACCCTGGCGGCGGCACTCCTTGTCCCCATAATGCCTTCGAAGACTGCGCCGAACGGTAGCGCGCCCGCGATGCGGCTGGGCTGCGCATTGCCACAACCTGGGTGGCTTAGGCTGAATCAGCACCCACTTGGACAAGTCTGCGCTGATGCCGGGTCGTGCAGGAGTACCATAAGCAGGCAAAGCCCGAGCCGGTTTGCTATTCTGAGCATTAATCCGCCATCAGGTTTGAAGAATTGTCGGTCATCAGGTGTGCGCCAACCGGCGGTGGTGGGGCGCCCCCACTCCGCAGTCCCGTCAGCCAAGCGTGGGCAGACATCGAGAGCGCCATGCACAATGCGATGGCTAATAGCGCGGACTATGGAGCCGCCGACACCGCCGCCCCCATGACTACGGTGTCGGTATTGCCAAACGATCCGGTATTATTGGAATTCCACGTCAGCGTCTGCGATGTCGAGATTAGAGAATTGCTGCCCCACACATCGATGTTGTCGCCATCATTGTTGATAATCACGCTGTATCCGCTTGATGGCAATATCAAAGTTTGTGATGGATTATATTGCTCGACAAACGGCGAAGCGAAAGCCCAAATCAGCGACGGCGCAGTCGGCGTAATCGTCAGCGATGGGCTGGTGTTACTCGATGGAATCAGGCTCGGGTTGACGATGACAATATTGTTGACGTTTTTGTACTCGGTCCAGCCAACATCACAGAAACCAATATTATTATGACTAGAGGACCAGTTCGATAGGTTAAAGGTAAGGGTGCTGACGGGCCCGTTGACATTCGTCAGATAAAATATCTGAATATCTTCCGGGAATGATGTCCAATCAACCGGAGACGAAATGTTGTAAGCATTACCGGCGTTGTCGGTGATCGCTCCTGGATTAAAGTATGTCGCTGCCGTGTCGCTGTTGGAAGACATATGGGTATAGCCGACCACGGTGTCACCGGCAGCGATCGGCTGGCTAAGCGTCCAGGTGCATATTTGCGGGTCACCCGTCGTGTTCATGCTGGAGACGCCGTGACTGGTCAGCGACTGCACGATCGCCGGCGTCGATGTTGGCGTCGGCAGCCCGACTGCCGGCCCCGGAAATTGCGCGCGGGCGACGGCGAACGACAATAGCAGCAGGATGGTGGGGCAAGACAGAATACGCCTCACGGAGTGTATCCCCCCATTGAACCGATATACCCGGTGGAGCTGCTTTGAGTCGCCGGCGCCGCCACCGCGCTGCTGCTGTGGATGATTTGATACTCAACCAGCCACCCCAGAGACCCGGAAGATACCACGGAAGTGTATCCACTGACGGCTGACTACCGGCGTACCCAGGGCGGAAACAGCTCCTCGGGGTCGTTGACCCAGACAAAGGGGATGCCGTGCTGATCAGCGCAGTCAACCGCAAAACGGAACTCCATCGTGATCGAGGTGCCGGGCTTGTTCTGGTCGATAACTCTTTCGCCATGGGCAAAGCGCCAGCTCCCGAGGACGAGATCGGGATCGTCCGGACTGCGATGGACTTTGAACTCGATATACGGGGCCGCACCAGCTTCGGTCAGTTCGTCAATAACCGCAACCACAGCTCTCTCCAAATATCAGCGGCAATCATCAGCATCATAACGGGATCGGCTCTGTCAAACCCGCACAAGCCAAGGCGGGCTCGCACAGGTGCACAGGTCACCCGCCCAGGGCTGAGCATAGCCAGCAGCCTCAGCGGCGCAGGACGATCAGCTTTTTGATCTCGGCGATTGCTTTCGCCGGGTTGAGCCCCTTGGGGCAGGTGCGCGTGCAATTCATGATCGTGTGGCAGCGATAGAGCCGAAACGGGTCTTCCAGCGCGTCGAGCCGATCGCCGGTCGCCTCGTCGCGGCTGTCGTTGATCCAGCGATAGGCCTGAAGCAGGATCGCCGGCCCAAGATAACGCTCGCCATTCCACCAATAGCTCGGGCACGCGGTCGAGCAGCAAAAGCAGAGGATACACTCCCATAATCCATCGAGCTGTTCGCGTTCCTCGACTGATTGCGCGAATTCACGGTCCGGCGGGGGTGCGCTCTCGGTTTTGAGCCATGGCTGGATCGAGTGGTATTGGGCGTAAATGTGGGTCAGATCCGGGACCAGATCCTTGATCACCGGCATATGCGGCAAAGGGTAGATGTGCACCGGACCGCGAATATCCTCGATGGCCTTCAGGCAGGCGAGTGTATTGACCCCATCGATATTCATCGCGCAGGAGCCGCAAATCCCCTCGCGGCATGACCGGCGGAAGGTCAGGGTTGTGTCGATCTCGTTCTTGATCTTGATCAGCGCGTCGAGAACCATCGGGCCGCATTGCTCGAGATCGATTGCAAAGCTGTCGATGACCGGGTTTTTGCCGTCTTCCGGGTTCCAGCGATAGATCTTGAACTCGCGCACCCGCTTCGCCTCGGGCGGGGCAGGGTAGGTCTTGCCGGTGCCGAGCTTCGAATTTGCCGGCAGGGTGAATTCGGCCATCGTGGATCCTCACAAAGGCCCCTCACCCCAGCCCTCTCCCCGCAGGCGGGGAGAGGGGGGGACCCGCGGAGCGGGAGGGTGAGGGGCGATCGGCGTTAAGACTTTGCAGGTTCAATAAGCCACCATCGAGGGCTTCGCCGATCAATAGACCCGCGCTTTCGGCGGGAAGGCCTGCACCTCGTTTGACAATGTGTAGAGGTGGACCGGGCGATAGCCGATCTCGATTCTGCCGTCGCCGCCGAGCCAGGCAACCGTGTGTTTGAGCCAGTTGACGTCGTCGCGCTCGGGGTAGTCTTCGCGCGCGTGAGCGCCGCGGC
>JAFAOB010000273.1 GCA_019238055.1 Alphaproteobacteria bacterium | reverse complement strand
TAAGACCAGACCCAGCCGAGCATGACCGAAAGCCGATTGCGGACGCCGACCAGGAACAAGATGTGCACCGCGCCCCAAAGCCACCATGCCGCGGCACCGGTGACCTTCACCCATCCAAAATCCGCAACCGCGCTCCTGCGGCCGATCGTGGCCAGGCTGCCTTGATGGCGATAGCGGAACGGCGGCGGCGGTTTGCGGCCGCGCAGCCGGGCTCGCAAAACCGAGGCTACGTAGGCGCCACCCTGCTTCGCCGCGGGCGCAAGCCCGGGGACAGGTTGGTCACCCCAAGCGAACGAAAGCGCGGTATCGCCGATCGCAAAGATATCGGAGTGTCCGGGAACCGAAAGATCAGGGCCGACCTTGATGCGGCCGGCACGATCCGCCTCGGCTCCGAGCCACGCCGAGGCTGGCGACGCAACCACCCCAGCCGCCCACAAAACAGTACCCGCCGCGATTCGTTCGCCATTCACGACGACTCCGTCCCCGTCGATCAGCTCTACCCGGCTATCAGTGTGCACCTCGACGCCGAGCGCCTCCAATGAGCCGCGCGCGAACGTCGATAGCCGTTCGTCGAATTGCGGCAACACACGCGGGCCGGCCTGCACCACAAGGATCCGGGCGGATGCGGGATCGAAATTGCGAAAATCCTTGGCCATCCCGTTACGCGCAAGTTCTGCGATGGCGCCGGCCATCTCGACGCCGGTCGGTCCGGCGCCGCAGATCAAGAATGTCAGCAGTTTTCGCTGCAGCGCGGCGTCTTCGGTTGCTTCGGCTTTCTCAAAGGCGTCGAGAATGCGGCTGCGAATGCTGGTGGCGTCCGCGATCGCTTTCAGCCCCGGTGCGTAAACTGCCCATTCCTCGTGACCGAAGTATCCGTGCGTCGCACCAGTCGCGAGCACGAGCATATCGTAGGCGACTGCGTGACCATCGGCGATCACCTGACGCGCGACGCCGTCGACCGCAGTAATGGTGCCGCGCAGCACCCGCATGCGAGCATTATCGCGGAACGCGGCGCGCACCGGCGTGGTGATATCCGCCGGCGACAGGGCAGCCGTTGCGACCTGATACAGCAACGGTTGGAACAGGTGATAGTTCTCCCGGTCTATCAGCGTGATGCGTACCGGTTCATGGCGAAGCCTCGCCGCGCACGCCATGCCTCCAAACCCTGCGCCTACGATGACAACATGCGGCATGTCGGAATACAGGCGGACTGGGCGACGCACCCAACAGCCGATCAGATGGTCGAGCGAATAGCGTCCGGCTCCCGTTGCCCCGAGCAATGCCAACAACAAGGGTTCATAGATCGTCATACCGTCGCCCGACCCCGCCATCGCCATACCGGACCCCGCCACAAACAGGACGGCCGCGACGACAGGCGTACACAAGCCCAAAGCCAGCAAGACAGCGCCAATGACGACCAATCGCGACGGCAATAAGCCGTTTTGCATGGCCGGGAGCATGGAATGGGGCAGAGCGGGCATGGCGAGCGCAGCGGCCAACCAGAGCCGTATTGCGAGCACATAGAGCGGGCCGATCGCACGTTTGACCCAATCTCCTGCAGCGATTGCGAGCGTTGCCCACGGCAGGGGACTATGCCTCATACCGTTGCTTAGCAGGCGGTCGAGCGACAGCGAAGCGGGACCGCGCACGACATACCAGCCAAACAATGCCGCCCAGAACAGGTGCTCGTCCTGCGCTGCGCCCGAGAACTGTGCCCGCAAGATCAGCACCAGCATCAGCAGCGCAATCGGCCTATCCAGAAGCCCTATGGCCATGAGCACCGGTCCAATCACCTGCACAATGATCATCGGCCACGCTGTAGGGAAATCGGCAGCAGCAATGCCGGGGAACATTCCTGGGGCAAAAAAGGCTTTTGCCAGGGCGAGGCGAACCAGAAGATCTACGACTGGGGCCGCCGCTCGCCCGGCCGCTCCGCTGAGGTCTAGCACCCTCGCGAGTTGCGTCCGCAGCCGCTCGTCCCGGGCGAACGTCGTCAGATTCATGTCCCGTCCTCGTTTTGCTCGCGCTTGGGATGCGACGACCGGCGGCAGCCCGGTGCGCTCAACGTGCGATATGAGGAGACGTCTCGTTGTACAACAGCGACCGGAGCAACCCCGTCTCTCTGAGGAATAGCGCGATTTTTGCCGGGGTTCGGTGTCGGGTGGTAGTAGAAGCGGATCATGGCTGCTCCTTTTGTCAAGACGGGCGTGGCTCAGACGGTCTCGAAATCATATTTTAGATCGTTCAATCTAGAATGAGCCGGCAAGGGCGCGCTGACAATGACTTTGCTGTTCTGGCTCGGGCGCTCTAAAATTTTGTCGATCGATCATGAAGATAGCGGCGCCGATCGCGGTGCCCGAGGCGAGGCGTGGAATGGCGCGACCGAGAGAGTTCGATGAGACGACGGTGCTGGAGGCAGCGATGAATTGCTTTTGGGCGCAGGGCTTCGAGCAGACCTCGGTGCGTGATCTTGCGGAACGGATGGGGATCACCGGCGCTAGCCTGTACAATGCCTTTGGCGACAAGCGGTCGCTGTATCGCCGGGCCTTTGTTTATTACCTCGCCCAGACGGTGCGTGACCGCGTTGTTCGGTTGGAGAAGCTGCCGCCGCTCACCGCAATCCGGACGTTTTTCGAGGAGATCATCGACCGGTCAGTTGACGACGAGCAGCGCCGCGGCTGCATGCTGGTCAACACGGCGCTGGAACTAGCACCTTATGACGCTGAATTCCAGAAGCTCGTCGCTGAGGAATTCAGCTTTATCGAGGCTTTCTTCCGGCGCTGCGTCGAAGCCGGGCAGAAGGACGGCACAATTGCAGCCGCTTGCCCAGCGACCGGATTGGCCAGACTGCTGCTGAGCGTGCTGATCGGCGTGCGCATCCTCGCGAGGACGCGTCCCCAGCGGGCCGTATTGGAGGGAGCTGCCAGCAGCGTTTTGGCGCTGCTTGGGACCGGCGAGCAGCGGCCGCCGGTCCCACTGTTCGCACCACGGCAACCCTCACGTCGGCGTCGCGCCACCCGGGAATAGTTGTGACTGGAAGAGTGAGAACAATGGCCGTCAGGAAAAGACGATCGAAGATTATAGATTGATCGATCTAAAATCTCTGTTAGGCTGGATGGATGAGGCGGCACGGGACGCGCCCCGTCCCGACGGGCCGGCGCAGTACGATCAAGCGGGGAGAAAGCGCAGTGACCAGACTGAGCGACCTGCCACCCGATCAGGCCAAACGCCTGGCTGAGCTTGAGTGCCCGGACTTTAAATCACGTCCTTGGGCGACCGGTCCTGCGCTGACGCAACGCCGGGTTGCGATCGTCTCGTCGGCCGGGCTGGTGATGCGGGGCGAGAACCCGTTTCGCGGCCGCGACCCCGATTACCGGGCGATCCCGTCGACAGTCGCGGCCAGCGATCTGCTCTGCAGCCACATCTCGATCAATTTCGACCGTACCGGGTTCCAGGAGGACTGGAACGTTATCTTTCCGCTCGACCGGGTCAACGAACTGGCGGCAGAGGGGACGATCGGTTCGGCCGCAGCGATGCACTACTCGTTCATGGGCGCCACCGATCCAGTGCAGATGGAGCCTTATGCGCGCGAACTTGCCGGTCGGCTCAAGGCCGACGGGGTCGACGCCGTTATTCTTCCTCCCGTTTGACCGCTCTGCACGCGCGCCGTGAGCGCGCTGGGGCACTATCTGGAGGAAGAAGGGGTCGCAACAGTCGCGATCGCGCTGATCCGACCACAGGCGGAGAATACGAAGCCGCCGCGCGCGCTGTGGGTACCGTTCGAGCTGGGGCGGCCGTTCGGCCCGCCAAACGACCTGGCATTCCAAATGCGTGTGCTGCTAGCTGCGCTCGGCATGCTGGTCGAGGATGGTGGGCCGGTGCGGATCATCGATTTTCCCGATGACGATCCACGCACCCGCCCCGATCCGGCGTGGCAGCCGCCGTTCAAGCCGGCGGTGGTCGCGAGCGGTTCGGCGGAATCTCATGCATCCCGACTGGAGGCGGAAATCCTGATGCTCCAAGGCGCGCACCGGCGTTGGATAGAGCAACACGGCCGCAGTACGGTCGGGCTGAGCGGGCTCGCGATCGGCGACTGTGCCCGTTATGTCGCCGATTGGCTGCGCGGCAGGGTGCCGCCGAGTCCCCGCGACGGGTTCTCGGCGCCGTTGATCCTGCGCTTCGCGGTCGACGATCTGAAGGCGTATTGTCTGGAAGCGGCGAGCTCCGGATCCGCGAAGCCGTCGAGCCTCCAACTTACCGATTGGTTCTGGAACCAGACCGAGACCGGGGCCGCACTCTACGCGCTGCGCAAAGTGCTGCTCGCGCAGGAAGACGAGCGATTGCGGCTGATCGTTGCCAATTTTATGGTACCGGCGGGGCGGCTGCTGATTCTGGAATCCCGATGAACGACATTCCCCAATGCTCGCCGGCCTTTCGCCTTACAGAATTGGCCCATGGCGGCGGCTGCGGATGCAAGCTGGCCCCCAGCCGTTTTGCAGCAGCTGCTAACGGGACAAGCCTCGGCGCTCTTCCCGCAGCTTCTCGTGGGCACCGAGACGTTGGACGATGCGGCCCGTTTGGCAGGTGAGCGAGGACCAGTGCGTCATCGCGACCACCGATTTTTTTATGCCGATTGTCGATAATCCCTACGATTTCGGGCGGATTGCGGCCACCAATGCGATCAACGACATCTATGCGATGGGCGGCGCCCGATCATGGCGCTGGCTATCCTCGGAATGCCGCTTGGCAAACTCCCGATAGAGATCGCGCGCGATATCCTGGCGGGCGGCGCGGCCGCCTGCATTGGAGCGGCCATACCGATGAGGGGTCCCTTTTCAGGTTCTTCCGCACTTTCGGTGCAGGGCCGAGGCCGAGCAGGACCACAACCGTCTGAGCATTCTGTCTTTTCAGCTCTATCCGTCGCGAACGTTACGAATGGCGGCAGCGCGGGAAAAGAGCCGAAAACGTCGATATTATTCAGTGGGATAGCAGCCGCCCTCCTTCCGACCTGCACCGAAAGTGCGGAAGAACCCCCTTTCAATGCCGATTGACAGTCTTAACGCGGCTCAGGCCTCTTAACAGGCCTTATGACAGTACACCGTACCGCTCATGCGCACGGGCCTAATACGCTGCTACTGCCGTAGCATTGAACAGCCCCGTTGAAATCGGGCAAAGAAGTCAGCCGTCGTGTAGCACCTTGCGCAGCGCGTCAGCGGCATCGGAATAGAACAGCACCTGCACCTTGGTTGCGACATCGTCGGATAGATCAACGAGCTGGCGGCGGCAGGACACCGGCATAAGGATCGCCGACGCGCCCTTCGTCAGCGCGTGTTCGACGACGTCGACCGGATTGTACACCGGCTCGATCGAGCCGCCGAGATTGATGCCACCCACAACCGCCAGCCCGCCCTTCAGCGGCTTGCCCAACAGCGCCGATGCCAGAGCCAATAGGATCGGCAGACCGGTGTGGTTCGCCGATCGCGCCGCATCGAACGAGCGCAATTGCACGGTGAATTCATGCTCGCGCGGATTGCGGTCACCGACGAGTTCGGCGCCGCGCGCATAAAGGTTTTGCTCGGCGATGCGCACGCTCTCGCGAAATGGTGCGGGCGGTGACTGATTCAGTATGCGCACACCACTGCCCGGCCCCTCATTGACCTCAACGCGGTAGAGCCCGATCGCCTCGTCCTGGCCGCCCGGCCCGATCGCCCAGACTTGGCCGTGCGACAATGGGTCGGGGCCAATGCTGTCTTCCGACTGCAGTTCCGGGGTGACGACAAACTTTTCGACTCCGTCCAATCCCATGCTGTACGAGAATTGCGTATTGCGGAACTCGGCGGTGCCGATCCGCCGCTGCTGCTCCTTGACCCGCCGCCGGCATTCGAGCGCGAGCCTAACCGCCCATTCGAGATCATCGTCCGGCACTGGTTCCGAGGCGTCGGGGTAGAGCAGCTTCACCAGCCCCGAGACTGTCTTGCTGGCAGCATTGGCATCGCGGCCCGACAGCGCCCCGCCGAAATGGACGCGGTCCTGCAAGATACCCGAGCGCGCCTGCGAGCGCAGTCGCGAGAAGGTCTCGGCCAGTACGTCCGAAACCAGCCCGAAATGTTCGGTGAACAAGGTGCGGTTGACTTTTGGTACATCCCAGCCTGGCAGATAAGCGTGGACGCGGTCCATGAACGCAGTGTCGTTGCGCATTTCCGGTGGCAATGCGCCGAAGAGGTGGCCAATGCGCTGCTGATGCTGGACGTCGACCTCGAAATTGCCGACCAGCACGATCGAGCCTTCGGCGCGGATGCTCTCGCGCCCGCGCGAGAACTCGCCCGATTCCATGTAGCCTTTCATGATGTTGACGCCGTCCTTCTGGTCGAAGGATACGCCCGATACCTCGTCGAAGCAGACAACGTCGTACTGGCAGACGAGGCCGCGCTGCCCGTTCGCCATATTGACGAACATGCGGGCGACTGTCGCCTTTCCGCCGGAAACCAGGTGAGCGTAGGGCGACACCTGCTGGAACAGATGGCTTTTGCCGGTTCCGCGCGGGCCCAATTCCACCATGTTGTAGTTGCGCTCGACGAACGGAACCATGCGCAGCAGATAGACATCACGTGCGCGCTGGGTCAGAGCAGCAGGTTCCAAACCCACGCTGCGAAGCAGCAAATCCCTCCATTCCAGAGTGGTCAGCACCCGCCGGCCCTCGACGATCTTGTTGAGGATGTCGTGCGTCGACAGCTGGATCTCCCGGAGTGACAAGATCTCGAATGGGCGGCCTGCCTTTTCTTGCGCAATAGCGGCGTCGTAGCCGAGTTCTACCTCGGCATAAAACCCGCCAGTCAGGATCCGTTCGTGTTCCTTGATCAGGCTGTCACTGATCCGGACATCGTTAAGGCGCAGGCTCGGTAACGTGGCGATATAGCTGTCGGTTCTCGCATCGAGCCGAGCGGTGATGATGTCGATCATCCTCACCGAACCGCGCTCGCGCGCCCGCGCCTTGAACAACTCTTCCTCGCCGGCGCGGACGGTGCGCGCGGTCAATTGCTCGCGCACCATATCGACCCCTTCCTCGATCTCCCGCGGGTCGGTGCTGGCGCAATACCGCCCGAGCATGAACTCGACGACATAGGTCGGCACCGGAAACTGGCCGAGGGACAGCCGGACCAGGTCTTTCCGCACCATATGGCCGGGAAAGACGTCGGTCGCCTTGCGGTCGAGATCGTCCAGTTCGAGCAGTTCCATCAGCCTTCAACAACGGCAATGAGACGGGCGCGCAGGTCCTGCGGCGCATTCGGCGGATGCACCACGAGGCAAACCTGCTTGCCCTCGTATTCATCGGGGATCAAGACGCCGACCTGCCCCAAATCGTCGAGTTGCCGCGCCCCTCTTGGCAGAATGCTCTCTCCCGAACTGTCGCTCCCCAGGCGAACGTCGAGCATCAATCCGGCCCCGCCCGGCACCTCGACATTGAGCCGCAGACGCCGCCAGATCGGTTTGATGACGACCGGCGCCGTCTCGGTTTCGGCAGTGACATCGAGCACCGGCAGAATGCATTCCTGCGGGCTGACACCGCTATGCGCGTATTCGATACCGCTGTAGAAAACGCGCGCCCCGGTCGGGGCCGCGAGCATCACACTCTTATCCCAACTCCACGGAAATCGCGGATAGGTCGTCGGTACCCCCTCTTTCAGGGTTGCAACGCGATGCCCCTTGCCGCCGGCCACGGTCAGACCGGCGACCAAGGGAGCATATGGCAACCCACCCGGCATCAGCAGCCAGCCGTGATCCGTAACGATCCGCACACGGCGTCCTTGGCGGGCAAGCCGCAGCACCGTTTCAACAAGTTCATTCAGCAGATCGTGCGCTTGCGTAGCCAGATCGGCGCCCAGCACGTGCCCGCGCTCGTCAAAGCGGCCGATCTCCAGCCAGAGTGGCTCGCCACCGAGCAGGCTTTCCGAGGTGCACCAGCCGGCCGCCTCGATGGCCTTGAGCAAAATAGGCTTTTGCGTGGGCTTTCCTTCGTAGCAAGGGACCAGATCGTCGGTCGAGGGCGCGGCGAGAAGTAGTGCCGCCGGGCTCGCGAGCGGCTTGCAGGTGGCGGTCGCAGTTGGAAATCCGGACCAGGTCGAGCCGACTTTGACAGTAGCCCCCTTGGCGCGCAGCTGCGCGGTAAGCCGCTGCGCCAGATCCATGCGCAGGCCGTCAACAAACAGCAACGCAGCGCGGCTCGATGGAGGCGGCATTTTGGCCGGCGCCGCGAAAGTCGCGTTGCTTTCGGCTGCAAGCTTTTGCAGTGCCACTGCGCCCCCATCGAGCCAGGGCAGGTAGACGACGCGCAACGCCGTTGTGACCGCCTCGCGATCGGCGCCGGTGCGGGCGATGTCGAGAGCCCGCATCGCCGCCCAATCGACTTTCCAGCCTTCGCCGAGATATGCGTCGGCAAGGGCTTGCATGTCATGGCTTGGCAGGACCGGCGCCCCCGCCACCGCGGCGAGGTGCTCAAGCGCCTGTGCCAGTCTCGCCTCGCTGCGCCTCGCCCACACGGTCTCGCGGCGCCAGCCATGCCGGGCATCCAGTTCCAGCAGCACCGCCGCCTTATCCTGCGCCATGCTCTCAAGGGAAAGAAGCGCCGACCGCAGTTTGTTTTCGGCCGCGAGATTGACGCTCGGATAGGCGTCGCGGCCTTCGAACATGCTTTGCGGCGCTTCCTCGCGCAGCAGGTTAACCACGCCCTCATAGGCGCCATACCGATCTTCGAACCGGTCCCACACTTTTGCCCAGCGCTTCTCGCGCTGAGCAAGACGGGCGGCGGCCTCCTGCCGCGACCTCCGGCGTGGATTGAAGCCCAGCTGCTTCGCGGCCAGCGCCGCGAACGCGGTGAACCGCTCGGGATCGGTGTCGGGGGTCAGCGTGCCGTCGATCCAGCGCAGCATATCGGAGTCGAGATCCGGCACCAGCAGCGCATCGAGTGCGGCCGCATCGAGCCTGCGCCCTTTCAGCGTTTCGATCGGCTCGGCGAAGAGCTGGCGAGCAGCACGGCCGAGCGCCTCGCGCGTCGCCTTGTCATCTGGGATGTCGAGATTGATGGGGCTGCCTTGCGCCGCGAGAAAGCCGCGCAAGCTCCAGTCGCGCGCTTGCCTCGGCTGTCCGAAGAAGGTGCCGGCCACCGCGAACCAGACGAGCGGCGCCAGCTCCGCCGGGCAATCTTCGACGCCGCGCAAAACCTCCCGGCCAAGTTCCGGCAGATAAATGATCGCCGGCTCGTCAGCCGGCCATTCGATGCCGGCGACTTGGCGCGCGGATGCGGCGCGCAGCCACAGCGCCGGCCCGCTGCGCGTCACCGGATCATACGCGCCGAAGCTCAGCAACTGCGACAGACGGACGCGTAGCGCCGGCAGGACCGGCGCGAACTCGCCGCCCGGATCGCACCACAGGATCGCCTCAGGCAGTGCCTCGGCACCGCTCGCGTATTTGCGGCAGTCGCGCAAGGCTTCGGCAAGCGCGTCGAGCGGCGTCGTCATGATTGCGGTCACACCGGGCGAGAAATTACACGGATCGCGAAATCATCCCCCTTTTGATACCCGTTTTGCGCAGATCGAGAAACGCTTGCGGTAAAGGCGGACGGCACAGCATTTAGCCTGCAATGATCGTGATCGGGACCGAGACGGTTGAGCGCTATTTCGCCGCTCATGCCGGCGATCGGGGCATCCGGGCGGCGCGGTCGCAGTATGATGTTTGGCTCGCGATCGCCCGCAGGGCACGGTGGCGCAACCCCGAGGATGTCAAAGCCGCGCATCCGCGGGCCAGCATTCTCAAGGGCGGCCGGGTCGTGTTCAACATCAAGGGCAATGATTATCGCCTGATCGCGGCCGTACAATATCAGGCTGGCGTCTTGGTGATCCGTTTCTTCGGGAACCACGCCGAGTACGACCGCATCGATGCGGAGACGGTGTAATGGAAACGACCCTGATCGTGATCGACAGTGACGCCGAGCTGGCGCGCGCCCGCGCCTTGGTCGATCGGCTGATGGCGTCGGACAAGCCGGCCGATCTTGCCCGGCTGACAGCGCAGGCGCGCCTGATCGCTGCCTATGAAGAGGAGAAGTGGCCGGCCTGCACGCTGAGGCCGGCCGAGGTGATCCGCTACTTGATGGACCAGCATGGGTTGACGTCGGCCGATCTCGTGCCGCTGCTGGGAAGCGCCGAACGGGTTGACGACATCTTGCGCGGGCGGCGGCAACTGACCTTGGCGATGGTGCAGCGGTTGCGCGCCCGTTTTGGCGTGCCGGCGGACCTGCTGTTGCCGCCCGCTTCGGCACCGGCGGCAGCCTAAGAGCCCGTTCCGAAAGTTGATTAAGGATTACAGAGTTTTCTGAGCATGAGACGGATGGAGGCGAGGCGCAGGAACATGAGAGCGCTGAGGTTGAGATTTTCCCAATCTTTGGCAAGCCTGCGGCAACGATTGAGCCACGCAATCGTGCGCTCGACAATCCAGCGTTTGGGCAGAACAACGAAATCCTTGATCCGATCGGAACGTTTGACGATTTCGATTTTCAGTGATGGCAAGATCAAGGCCATGGCCACACAAAAGATCGGCCCCTCATAGGCGCTGTCGGCAAACAGCTTTTTGAGGAATGGAAACATCCCGAAAAGGGTTGCGAGCAACATAATCCCTCCGCCGCGATCCTGAACGCCGGCTGATGTGACGATGCTGTGCAGCAGTAATCCCTGCGTGTCGACCAGAATATGCCGCTTCTTGCCTTTGATTAGCTTGCCCGCATCAAAACCGTGCGGATCGA
>JAFAOB010000232.1 GCA_019238055.1 Alphaproteobacteria bacterium | reverse complement strand
AGGCGGCGCGCATGCTCGGGACCCCACCGACGCACGATCGTTGCCGCGGCGCGCGGCACATCGTCGGTGATCGTCACCGTTGGCCGCCGAAACCCGGCCTCGATCGCCGCAGCGTGGGCGCTGATTTCCCTAGATCTGACCTTGGCGGCGAGATCGGTATGCCCGTCGCGGTCGAGACGGGCGAGAGTGTAGCCGGACGAAGTGCCACGCTGTCCAAAGATTATATTATCACCTTTGGGGCTGCCGGACAGAAACCGGCCTTTCGCATCGCGCGGCGCATCGGATAACCGACCCTGCTTCCCAAGTACGACCATCTCGTCGAGGCTGTCCGCTTGTTCGGGGCGCATGCGGCGCAGTCCCGCAAGTGCCCATTCGACCATCTGCGGGTCGAGCCCGAGCCCTTCGGCGATATAGCGCTCACGCGAACCGAAACCAAGCCATTGATTGGCCGCACCATCCTCGACGAAGAACAGGAGGTTACGGCAATCCCTTGGGAGATATTTCGTACAGAACTTGTGACGCTCCGACATTAAATCGCCCCAGCTACTACGCGGAACCTCTCGCGCCGGATCGCTGGCTATGGGTGGCCGGATAATACTGGCTGTCAGTGATCCCAAAAATTTGCGACGGGCGCGCATGCGCCGCATGCGCTTGGCGGCAGAGGTCGGCATGACCGGGCTCACTCTCCGTAAAAGATGGCAGGATCGGCATGACCGGGCTCACTCTCCGTAAAAGATGGCAGGAATGGTTGAGAATATCGGCTTGGATAATGTATTGGCGGCCGTCCGCTCCTCGATAATCCCCAGCTCCTTGCTGGAGTTACCTAGATCAATGCGCTGTCGGCGTGACCTTGGGGTCTTGTGAACTTGTCTGCGTTCTTGTGCGATGTTCGCCTCGAAGTACGGCAATTACAGCCCCAGCAGCAATGTGAAGCTGGGCCAATAGTTCAGGGGTTAGCTGGCTCAGCTTAGGCGCAACGACGTGCAACTCAGGTCCATCGGCCACAAGTACGGCGCCAAATTGGCGTGCCCGTACGAGCAAATCGCGCGCGTGAGGCTGTACCGTCTCGACGATCGCGTCGGCACGGAGCCGATGCATCCGCCGGCCATCGGTGACGTGCAGTGGCTCGGCAATGTCACGGTCCGCAAGGGGTCGGTTGTGATTGACCTAGGCTTGCGGGATACTGCTCTGATTAATGGTCGCGGCCCACTCGTCCTCAGCCTCGCCCCAAACTTCGGCAGCTCCCTCGGCGACCGGTGGTGCCGAAATTACAGGGTCCGCCCCCGCTAAAGTTGCTAAACCCGCTAAAGTTTCGGATGGCACCAGATCAGCTTTAGCAATTTTAGCAGCCTTAGCAGGCTCTTCCGGCCGATTGTCTCCTGCGGCGAGCGCGGTATAGGGGTCGAAAAATCGGAAGACCGGCATCGGATCAACCCTTCACAATCTGCCACGCCTCGCGGCGATATACCTCGTCGATCTCCGCACCTTCGGGTATCCGCATCAGCCAACCGTGTTCCTCCAGGATCGTGATGACCTGACGCGCAGTCTTGGCGTCGCGGATCTCAGCGGGGCCGCGCCGGTATAAGTCCGGCAGCGAGATCACCGACATGGACTGTTTGTTCAGCAACCAGTCGAGCGCCCTTTGCGCAATCTGCAATTCCATCCTGATCTGGCTTGCGCAATAGAGTCGGAGCGCCTCGCCAGCGTAGTGCTGCACCAGCTCGATTCCGGCCGCCATCTCGGTCACCGGGATTTCGCTTGCATGGGTATCCATGAGGTGTGCTTCCGCTAATCGGAGATCGCACCGCTGGCGGGGGCGCGATCATCGCGACTTGCTTTATTGAATTGAAACTCATCATGTCCGCGGCCAGCCGCAGCGCGCCGTCATTTACGGCCGCGCAATTTGAGCTTCACCGGATATTTGCGCTGGTGCTCGACGATGCGGCGCCAGCTCTCTACTATAATGAGAATCCGGCTGCCAACAGCGACGGTTTCGAGTTTTAATGGCTTGCCGTCATCGTCCGTCATGACATTGCCATCGTCGTCGGTAATACCGGTGTTGATAAGTTCCTGAGCTTTGGTATTACCAATCCCAGACATTTCTAGGAATTCACGTTTCGGCACCGTGATAATTTCGTCGATGGTCACTGTTTTATTTTTTTCATTGCCATTTCCGCCGCCATCATTTGGGGTTTGCCATGCGACTGTTCTATATGGCCGCGCAGTAGACCGCGGCAACTGTCAATAGACCGCGGCAACCGTCAATTAATTAACGGTGCGTCCCTGTAATTTCGTGCAGTGTTGCATGAAACGCGTTTTTGTGATATGTTGTCAATTCGGCGGTAAGAAATGGGGTAGCCGCCTGACGTTTCACACTGCGTCAAAGTCTCGTCATTAAGCAGTTGGATCTTTGCAATTTATTCAAGGCGTTATGCGCTGTGCTCATGGCGTCCTAGTGCCACGACCTTGCCGTTACCCACTCTTACCGGCTCAGAGCAGAACCGCGCCCATGCCTCGACCACATTTCGGCGCTTTTGAAACAGGTCTCCGCGCCGATATGCCGCCTCTACCTTGTCGCCAACCGCATGCGCCAGTGCCATCTCCCGGACCTCTGCGGGGAACGCCGTGCGTTCTGCGCACCAATCACTAAATGCACTGCGGAAGCCATGCACCGTCAGATCGCTGCGCCCCATGCGGCGCAGCAGCACCAGCATCGCCATTTGCGACAGCGGCCGGTCAGCACGCTGGCCTAAAAACACATATTCGCCGGCACGGATCGCAGCCATCTTTTCGAGGATCGCGACCGCGGCGTCGCTGAGCGGTACGCGATGTTCCTTGCCAGCCTTCATCCGTTCGGCGCGGATTACCCATAGGCGCTCAGTGAGATTGATCTCACCCCAGCCAGCGCCAATGACCTCGCCAGTGCGCGCTGCCGTCAGGATCGTAAATTCGAGCGCGCGCGCGGTAACGCCGTCTTGCTGGCGCAGCGCCGTCATGAACGCCGGCAGCTCAGCGTATGGGAGCGCCGCGTGATGCTCGCCACGTCCACTCTCTCGCCGCTTCGCTTCCTTCGCTTTTGTTGGCGGCGCCAGAATGTGCTCAAGATGACCCTTCCAGCGGGCGGGGTTTTCTCCCTGGCGATGACCATTCACCTTGGCCCAATCGAGCACAGCTTCGATGCGGCCTCGGACCCGTGATGCAGTTTCCGGTTTTACCGTCCAGATCGGCGACAGCACTTTGGTGACGAGCCCAACGTCCACGACGGCGACCGGTAGATCCCCGAACACCGGGTAGACATAGCTCTCAAGCGTCGCCGGCCATTGCGCGGCGTGTGTTTGGTTTTTCCAACTTGCTCGACGTGCGGCAATATATGCCTCGGCACACTGGCGAAACGTCATTCCCCTGGCGGCTGTGATTTTGGCCGCCAGCCGCTCGGCTTTGCGCGACTCAATCGGGTCTGTGCCTTCCTGGCGCATTTGCCGACAGAGTCGAGCTTTCTCGCGCGCCTCGGCGAGGGTATAGGTATCGAGTGACCCGAGACCGTACTCGCGCAGCTTGCCGTCTACCCGGTAGCGGAACACCCAATTCTTGCTGCCACCTCGTGCGATCTGCAGATAGAGCCCGCCACCATCACCATAATAACCGGGCTTGGTTGCGCGCTGCACTTGCATCGCGGTCAAGTTATGGATTGTCCGCCGAACTATGCGGCCCATTTTTCATTGCTCCGTACCCATACCCAGAGCTGCAATTTTAGCGCGTGATGGCGGACGATAGCAAGCACAAATATATTGATTTTATTAGAGGCTATGTATGGGTACGAACGATGGCGGTGGGTTTTACAAAGGACTCCCTCTCCGTACCAAAGTCCAGCAATTCGGCGGGCCTTGCGCCCTTTCGCAGCTTATCTGCACCCCTAAGGTGCACCAATTTGCACCCCTTTGACAACGGGCGCGGTCCTTCGCTGAGCAGTTCGTGTGCTGAAAGGCGGCTAAGCTGAACGGGGACGGCAGTTAGCCCCGAACTAACCCGCGTCGATCGGCATCACGGCTCCGGTCACATAGTCGGACAGATCGGTCGCGAGGAACTCGACGACTTTGGCGCAATCCTCGACCGCCGAGCCGCCGGAGGGCAACCAACTTGGCTCGATCCCGATTGCTCTGGACGCTGCCCGGAATGACCATCGCCATGATCCGACCGGTGCCGATCACGCCTGGGACTATGCAGTTCACCGTGATCCCGAAAGGCCCGAGATCCTGGGCCAGATACCGCGTGTAGTGGGCGATAGCGGCTTTTGTCGCCCCGTAATGGGCATAGCCACCGTCGCGCGATGGTGCCGTCCTGGGCATTGAGCTTACCGTGCTGGTCTTTTGGACATGCATCGTCTTCATGATCGGGGCGACCGCATTGCACGAATAGACCATCCCGAACAAGTTCATCTTAGTGATAAGCTGCAAGAGCGCCAGATCAGGGGTGCTCGCTTTCGCATCGATGGGCCGACCCCGACCGCCGCCCGCATTCGCCACCGCCACATCGACCCAGCCCATTCCTTGGCGACGCATGCCACCGTTGCCTCGACCGCCCCGTGATCACGAACATCGAGCCGCAAAAACACCGCCGCCTCTCCTGGGCAGATCGGTTTAGTATGCACAACCAATCAATCGGGAAATGGTGGAGGAGACACTCGGATCGATGCTGTCGCTATGCCCTTGCGCAGGCGGCTCGGGAGTTTTCGGCTGTCTGATCTGGTGCGCGATATGGAAAAACCTTGAGCGGCCCAGATTTCCTGACGCACGGCGGCGAGGGTATCGGCAAAGGTTGGTTGCGTCTTGCGATACCAGGCCGCGGCAGCGACGGCGCGCTTGGTATGGGTGCTGAGCCGGCAGCCGAGCCGGGCGGTGAGGGAGACCAGGCCCCGCCGGCAGGACGTGGTGCGGGCGATGGCGCGATCCGACCACGGGCGCTGGGTCTCAAGCCCGAGATGATCGCGCGCCTCACGGCCCTTCGACAGGCTCGGGAGTGACCTCAACGGGCCAGCGCTGGACAAACCAGCAGATGATCTGCAAGGCCTCGCGGCCGGGATCGATGCACCGCAGCGCCTGCGGGTCGAATTGCCCCTCGGATCGCGCAACAGCACCCAGCGGAGCGGCACGGGCGGCAGCCCGCGGTGGAACCCCACGGCGGTTTGCGAGCCGATCGCGAGGCGGCGCTTGGGCGTGCCATACCAGCCGGTGATGCTGACCGGGGGCCAGACGGTGACGGGATCCGCCAGCACCTGCACCAGCGTGGGCGGGCGCCCTTCTTGCGCGGCCGTCCGTGGTCCCGGGTTTGCGCGGCGGCACGTCGAGCGCGGCATCCAGGCGCCTGCGGGGGACGCCGATCAGATCGTGGCGGACCATCGCGGCCAGCCGCTCGAGCGCGGCGAAGCTGCCGGGCCCAGTCGGTCAGCGTCTTGTGCTGCAGACCACGGTCGCGGCAATACCGCTCGGAGGGCGCCAGCCCGGTCAGGACCGGCAAGGCCCACACCCGCCCCGCCCAGGCGATCGGCACCAGCAGCATCAGGCTGAGCCAGCGCAGACCCGAGGTCTTGACAAAGAC
>JAFAOB010000238.1 GCA_019238055.1 Alphaproteobacteria bacterium | reverse complement strand
AGGGGGCCATACCGGGCGGCCAGACGCTGGTCGAGGACTGCACTCCCAGCACATAGCGCAGAGCAAGGGCGCTGACCCCGACGCGGAAGGCGGTCTCATTGCCATACGCGGCATCCCCGAGCACCACCCCTCGGGTACGCCTGCTTGCGCGCCTGCCGGATCTGCCCCAGTGCGATCGCCGTCTTGGTCTCGAAGCTGACCTCTTCCGGCACCCCCGCCTTGGCCCGCCGCGCCGGGTCCTCCGCCCAGGCCTCGGGCAGAAACAGCCGGTAGGCGATCGGCAGGCTGGCATGGTCGTTGGCCACCGAGAGGCTGACCGCGACCTGGCAGTTGTCCTGCTTGCCCAACTGACCGCAATACTGCCGCGCCACCCCCACCGAGTGCGTGCCCTGCTTGGGGAAGCTGGTGTCATCGACAATCCAGTACAGCACCGGCCCCGGCCGCGCGATCGCCGGCAGCACCGGCGCCCGCACCGCCGCCAGGACCGCCGCATCGTCCCACTCCGCCTGGGCCACCACGTGGTGCAGCAACTGGTGCGCCGCCTGCACGCGCCCCGGATGCAGGCGCGCCGCCATCGGCTCGATGCTCTTGCGCTCACCGGGCAGCAGCAGGCCGGTGCAGTAGGCCTGCGCCGCAGCCACCCGGCGCGCATGCCCAGCACTCCGGCAATCGCATCCAGATAGGCCGCCAACCGGGCTTCGCCCGTCAGCGGTTGTCCCGTTTCTTCCTGATCCATCCCCTGCATATGGGGTGGCTCAAGGGAAATGACACAGTAAAATTAGGAGGTTGTGATCCGGGGCCCATATCCAGCCCTCGCCGACTTTGAGCTGGGCGAGGCTGTCGTAAACATCGCGGGCCTTGTCGCGGTCGGCGTTGCCGTCCACCCATGCCGTGATGGCGTCGCGGTCTTGCGGGCTGGTGATGCCCAAGGCGATCAGGGTCGAAAGCTGCGTCAGCACGTCCTTGTTGAGCTTCGCCGGGCGCTGCGTCATCGAGATCAGGCGAAAGCCGAAATTGCGGCCGTGCCGGGCAATGCGGTCGACTTCGCCGAGAACACGCGTCATATCGCTCATAGGCTGCTGCGGGGCAAAGGCATCGGCTTCCTCGAGGACAAGCCAGAGCGGATCGCGGTTGACGGTGAAAAGATGATCGAGCACGTCGGCGACAAGGCGGGCCTGCTCGGCCTTGCGCATTTCGCCGAGGTCGAGAACGGCGGAAATCGGCATTGTGGTCAGAAGCTTGCCAAGCGCATGGCCGGCCTCGCCGATAATCGGGGTGTCGGCATGCGGCCCGCCGAAAACCGGGATCGGAAAGCCCGGCGATTTGCCGTCGGCCGATGCTTTCAATCTCCCACGTTCGCTCAAAGCACGTGCCGTTGCGGGCAATATCCAGGAGTTCGATAGCTGCCTGGAATTTCTCCAACGTGAACGGAGTGATCTCATAATCCCACGGGTCAGCACGAGCCGTGAAACAGTTGGCATATTTACTTCTGTGTCACAGGCCGCCAGCGCAATTCGTTTCGCAGTGCAAAGACTAGATGCCACGCACTCCGTAGCGCGCTAATCGAGGCCAACTTGCATCGCAGCTGTTGTTTGGAGGGCACCTGACTGCGCCACCGCGGTCTCGAGGAATGCCTTGTTGCCAGCATTGTTGCCTCCCGACGGCGCTCTGTGTCGGGCGTCGTCCTTTGTCTAGTTTTGTCTCATGTCTAAGACGGGCCACGCTCAAACCATAGAAAGATTCGAGCACCGAGCAAATAAATTAACTTTAATAATAGATCAGCGCCTATAGGTGATGTGTTCATCAAATACAGATGTCACTGTCTCTGCCACTTACAGACGTAATTGGGTCGGGCGGCGGGTGGGCGCGGAGCCTCAGCGTAGCGCAGCACCCGACCGGCACCCGCTATACGGATGCTTGAAACCGCACCGATTGGTTTTACCGACCGAACGTCCGCGTGCTCGGCTCGTAGAACGGCTTAACCGACCTTAAAGAGACGGGCGTCACGCTGATCACGGCGGCGTGGCCCGCTGCGACGCTCAGGCCCGCGACGCAGCTGTTCATTGTGGATCATGGCCAAAATTGGCCCCAACCGCTTGTTATCGGCGATCACGCCTTTCGACTTGGCGAACCTTCGAAGGTGCGGTAGGCGAACTCGACGCCGCGGTAACGGATCGCCAGCCGGCCATCGGGATAGTCGACCACCGTGACCCACTTGCCAATCGCACCCTTGGCTTGCTCGCTCGGCTCCAGGATGAACATCACCTTATAGGATGGACGCCTCCCGTTTTCCGGTAACGATAAGGTTGCCGACTACAGGAGGGGAGCATGTCACTGGAACTTTTGGCGATCGATCTCGGAAAGCGATCCTTTCATCTATACGGTATCGATAGAGACGGCGTGATAGTCTCGAGAAAGGTCAGCCGCGCAAAGCACCAGCGACGGTTGCAATGGAGGCCTGCGCCAGCGCGCACCATTGGGGACGACTGTTTATCGCTGCTGGTTGCAAAGTACGATTGATCAACCCTCGCTTCGTAAAGCCCTTTGTCAAGGGATTAAAGAATAATGCCACAGATGCAGAGGCGATCTTTGAGGTAGCGATCCGGCCCAACATGCGCTTCGTCCCAGTAAAGAGCACCAGCCAACAGGACGTTCAATTACTGGAGAGTCCTTCTTCTGTCACGGGCCCCGGTTAGTCAATCCCTCTGAGCTTTGATCCTGTCGCCGGGGTCTCTCTTCTGTCCGGGGTCGGCGCTGGGCCGCCACCTGATGGGGTTAGATAAGGAACCGGTCGGCCAATCTAACAACGCGCAGTGGCAAGGCCCTGCTGAACTCTCATCGGCCTGACCTGGTCCATCGTCCCGGCGATGGGACCTTGCTCCGGGCGGCTGGTTTTGGGAACCGCCCGAACCTGCAACCTCCTTTCGTTAACGGGCGGCAGCGGCCGCTTTGTCAGCGAGGAATTCCGCGCTGTCGGCCAGCATGCGGTGCAGGACCACGGCAAGCTTGCGGGCGAGCGCGACCTTGGCTTTGCGCATGCCGGCACGAGCCGCGAGACGCATCCCCCCACTCTTCACTAGGGAGTGTACAAAAGCGGTTGCGCACGTTGGGTCTCCAGCGCTCCGGGGGCTTTTCGCACGGAGCGGTTTTATGATTGTTGTTCCGGCACGCTTGGCAAGCCTGTCCCGTCGCAGGCCGGGGAGGGTGCGATATGGAACCAAGCCTTGGCCGGTTTGGGGATCGTCGCCTTGACAAAGGGG
>JAFAOB010000236.1 GCA_019238055.1 Alphaproteobacteria bacterium | reverse complement strand
CGAGGACCCGACGGCAGTCGTCGACTCTCGGCTCCGGGTTCGAGGGATCGCCGGGCTACGGGTAATCGACGCCTCGATCATGCCGACCGTAACCACGGGTCACACAAACGCGCCAACCATCATGATCGGCGAAAAGGGAGCGGCGTTGATCCGTGAAGACGCCCGCGCTGCCTAGGGCAGAAACCGTCGCATAAATCACAACCCATGTCTTGCCGACCGCAAAATTCGGCAGCCAACCGGGCGGCCTACACCCTTGCGGGCGGGGGGAATTCCATTATATTGCGGTAACCACATAAGTCCGCGACTGCGGGCTGGTTTGCAAGGTGGGCGCGAAGCCCACTTTTTTGTATTAGCGCTGACTGGCTCGGAAAGAGGTCCCGTTCTTGGTCGATACCAACGCCATCGCAAAGATGATCGAGCCGTCGCTGACGGCGATGGGCTACCGTGTTGTGCGCGTGGTGTTCACCAGCGGTCGCGGCGCCACATTGCAAATTATGGCGGAACGCTGCGATGAGGCGGCGCTCACTCTGGATGATTGCGCGCTGATCAGCCACTCGGTTTCGGCATTGCTCGACGTCGCCGACCCGATCCCTGGCGCCTACACACTCGAAATCAGCTCGCCCGGGATCGACCGACCACTTGTCCGTGCCGAGGATTACGACCGGTTCAGCGGGTTTGAAGCCAGGATCGAGCTGAGTGCGCCAGTGGCGGGACGGAAGCGGTTTCGCGGACGCCTGCTCGGCACCGCCGACGGTGATATCCGTCTTGCTACCGAAGCTGGCGAGATGAGATTGCCGCTCGCAGGAGTTGCGCGCGCAAAGCTTGTCATCACCGACGACCTGATCAACGCTGCACCGCATACGCACTGATGAAATTGAAGCAAGACCTTTGGAACGCCTAATGGAAAGCACCGTCACCTACGCCCGCCCAGAGCTGTTGCAGGTTGCCGATACAGTCGCCCGCGACAAAGGCATCGATCGTGACGAGGTGATCGAGGCAATGGAGCAGGCAATTCAAAAGGCTGGCCGTTCGAAATACGGGCAGGAGTATGACATCCGCGCGGAGATTGACCGGCGCAATGGCGAAATTCGGCTGTTGCGGTTCCGCGAAGTCGCCGATCCGATCGAAAATGAGACCACCCAAATCTCGCTCGCCGATGCTCAGCGGCTTAACCCAGAAGCCGAGATCGGCGACTTCATTACCGATCCGTTGCCGCCGATCGATTTTGGCCGAATTGCTGCGCAAACCGCAAAGCAGGTCATTGTTCAAAAGGTTCGCGATGCGGAGCGCCAGCGGCAATATCTTGAATTCAAGGATCGGGTCGGAGAGATCGTCAACGGCCTTGTCAAGCGGGTGGAGTTTGGCAACGTTGTCGTCGACCTTGGCCGAGCCGAGGCCATTGCGCGCCGCGACGAGTTGTTGCCGCGCGAGAGTTTTCGCCAGGGCGAGCGGGTGCGTGCCTACATTTATGATGTGCGCCAGGAGCCGCGCGGACCGCAGATTTTCCTGTCGCGCGCGCATCCGCAATTCATGGCCAAATTATTCGCCCAAGAAGTGCCGGAGATCTATGACAGCATCATCGAGATCAAGGCTGTGGCGCGCGATCCCGGCAGCCGCGCAAAAATCGCAGTTGTCTCCCGCGACAGCGGCATCGATCCAGTCGGCGCTTGCGTCGGCATGCGCGGCAGCCGGGTGCAGGCGGTAGTCGGCGAGTTGCAGGGTGAAAAGATCGATATCGTGCCGTGGGCATCGGATCCTGCCACATTTGTCGTCAACGCATTGGCGCCAGCCGAAGTCACCAAGGTCGTGATGGACGAGGAGCAGCGCCGGGTCGAGGTTGTTGTGCCCGATGATCAGCTCAGCTTGGCGATCGGACGGCGCGGCCAGAATGTCCGGCTCGCCTCCCAGCTCACCGGCTGGGATATCGACATCCTGACCGAGGCCGAGGAATCCGAGCGGCGGACCGAGGAATTCCGCAGCCGCAGCAGGATGTTTATCGATGCGCTCGATATTGACGAAGTCATTGCCCATTTGCTGGTGACCGAGGGCTTCACCTCGCTCGAAGAGGTGGCCTATGTAGCCACTGAAGACCTTGCGGATATCGAAGGCTTTGACGCTGACATCGCCCAAGAACTCCAGGCGCGGGCGCGCAACGCCCTGGAGCGCCGCGACCTCGAATATGAGGAGCGTCGGATGGCACTCGGTGTCGGCGATGATCTGGCGGCGCTTGAGGGGCTCACCCCAGGCATGCTTGTCGCCCTCGGGGAAAAGGGCATAAAAACGCTGGACGATTTTGCCGATCTTGCTGCCGACGAACTGATGGAATTGCTTGCCGCTTCGGACAAGAGTGGTCCGGCGCTCGATCCTGAAACCGCCAACGCGTTGATTATGCAGGCGCGCGCGCATTGGTTCGAGGATGACGGTATGCCTGCTGCAACCTCCGGCAAGGAGTAGGCGCAACGATCGGCAGTGAGACCGGTATCCCTTCAACAGAGACCAAAGCCGGCGAAA
>JAFAOB010000223.1 GCA_019238055.1 Alphaproteobacteria bacterium | reverse complement strand
TGCTGGCGGGTGTAGGCGATTTGGCCTGGCTCGGGCAGGTGCGCTTCGAGTTCATCGACGAGCTCGGTTCTGCCCCGGTCGCGCAATGTTGTTTCAAGCTCAAAGGCGCGGTCGAAGTGGTCGTCGATTACGCCCTTGCCGCGGCTCGTGACAAAAAAGAACTGTTCGATTCCGGCGGCCTTGGCCTCCTCGACGGCGTAATGAATGATCGGTTTATCGACAACCGGCAGCATTTCTTTTGGCATCGCCTTGGTTGCGGGCAGAAACCGTGTCCCCAAGCCCGCGACTGGAAAAACCGCCTTGCGGATACGCTGATGCATAAAAACCCTCGGTTTGTGTTCGCCGCTCCCAACGCCAACCACATGCACCCGGCTGCCGAGCAGGCGGGTAGCTCCCATATCAACGTGGACTAAGGGCGTGATTATCCGAAATCCGTTATCTGTGAGTGTGACAGTGAGCGGCACCCAGCGAATAGACAATCGCCTCTTTATCTTAATCTTACAGCATCCGCGGGAAAAAAAGGAGCCGCTGGCGACCGCCGCTGAAACCGTTGCCATGTTGCGGCATGCGGCGCTTGTGGTGGGTTTGTCGTGGGCGAACTTGTCTCACGCGCTTGACCGGCCCGCCGATCCGCGCCGCTGGGCGGTACTTTACCTCGGCGCGGCGCGGCCGCATGCATTCGGGCTGGGGCGCGATGTCATCGTCGTCGATCGTCACGGCAAGCCAGAGCCCGACCAGAGTGCTGTGTTGCGCAATCTCGAGGGCGCCGTGCTATTGGACGGCAGCTGGAGCGAGGCGAAGGCGCTGTGGTGGCGCAATCCGTGGCTCCTCAAATTACAACGGCTGGTACTCGATCCGCAGCATCGATCGCATTACAACCGCGTGCGTCGCGAGCCGCGCCGCGAAGCCTTGTCGACGATCGAAGCGGCGGGCTTGTTGCTGGCCCGCGTCGAGGAACGGCCCGAGATCGAAACGGCAATGACAGCGGCACTCGACCGGATGATTGCCGAGACCCGCCCGCGACGCGAACGCGATCAGCGGCGGGTCAGTGTATAGATCATGATTGCCGCAGCCGCGGCGACATTCAACGGCTGCACATGGCCATTGCCGGGAATCGTTACAATTTCGTCACAACGCGAGAGTCGCAGAATCGAGCCCGGTTTCCTTGTTTCCAAGGATAATCGCTGCGGGCTGCGCGTGGTTCAGGCGCAAGAGGTCTTTGCCGCCGCCGGCCGCGGTGCCGATGACGCGATAGCCCGGCCGAGATCAATCAGGCATTGGGGCAATGGGGCCTGAAGCAGCGTCAGGTATTCGAACCCCCTTCGGCGACCCGATAGCCGGCATCGGATGGCAAGCCTGTTCCGGGCAATCGGCGAGCACGAGGCGTTCGATGCCAAAAAATGCGGCCGTGCGCGCAATCGCGCCGAGATTGTGCGGATTGCCAATGCCGTCGAGCACCAGAATCGGCTTGTCATCACGCGCCCAACCCGTCACAGCCGACGGATCGAAAGCAGAGAACGGCTGTACCCGCGCAATCGCAGCGATACCGCCATGCAGTATCGTGCCGGCGACGCGCGCCAGTTCGGCCGGCCCGACCTCACGATAGGGTTTGCGCGCCCGAGCGAGTTCCGCTATTGCGAGGGTGCGGCCCCGGGGCTTCCGTAGAGCCGGGCGGCGTCTTCGGCAAGAGCAGCACGCGATGCCGGTCGCAGATAGACCATGTGTCCGCCGGGATAGACCCGCACCTGGATTTGCGCGCGAACCGTCGCTGGCACCTGCAGCTGATCGATGAACCAGCGCGACGACAAATAGGGGGTGACCAGGTCATATCGGCCGTTGACGATCAGCACCTTGGTTTCAGGGCGCGTCAGCAGAGCCGCTTCGAGCGAGTCCAACGCCAGCCCCGGCCCGCCTTCATGCTGCTCGCCGTGCCAGTCCCAGTGCCGGACGACATCTCCCGACAACACCTCGTAGGGCCGATCGGTATGGTAGCCCAAACTATTGGCAACATAGGTGTTGAACGCTGTCCCGAAATCGGCGGCGATCGGCTGCAACAGTGGATCGCCGGCATTGTCATGCTGGTCCGAAGGTGCCGGGCGGGCAATCGTTCCGTCATAAAGGCTCACGACCTCGCCGCGCTGACGCAGGATCTGGTGCGCAAACAAATAGTTCGGGACCCGCGCCCGATGGCGCGCGACAAAGTCGGAGGTCAACCCGATCAAGCTGGCGACGCGAACGGTAAACGGATCTCCTGGAGTCGGGCGGCCATGCAGACCGGCGAGCCCGACCAAATAATCGGACAAGGCGAAGCGCTCAACGGCGCTGAGATCGGTGCCGGCCGGCAACACGCCAAGTGCGGCTGCAGTCGCGGCATAACTCGGCAGAAAAAACGCCGAGGCCAGCACATCGCGCTCGCTCGGGTGCAACATCGACAAATCGAGCGCCGGCGAGATCAGGACCAGCCCGCTAGCTGTGACATTGTCATCGTGGGGCAAGCGCTGTGCCATTGCCGCTGCGCGAAACCCACCGTAGCTCTCGCCAACCAGGTAAATCGGTGAATCCCAGCGTTGATGCCGCGTCAGCCACAAGCGAATGACCGCGTCCAGCGAGGATAGATCATTCTCGACATCCCAGAACGGCTGGTCGGGGTTTTTTTCGTTGCCCTCGCCGCGGCTATAGCCGGTGCCGACCGGATCGATAAAGACGAGATCGGTGAAGGCGAGCCAACTCGATTGATTATCGACAAGGTGCACCGGCGGGTTCGGAGCATCGCCGTTTGCCGGCGTTGCCATGATCTTGGGTCCGAGTGCGCCCAGATTTAAAAAAACTGAAGCGGCACCGGGACCGCCGTTAAACACAAAGCTGACCGGCCGCGTTGCGGCGCCTGAGCTCCCAGCAAGATAGGAAATGGTGAAAATCGAGGCTGTGGTCGCACCCTTGCGGTCGGTCAGCGGCAGCGCCTCTGCGATGGCCTCGTAATCGATGCGATGACCGTTGAGTACAAGCGAGTGGTGGGTGACCGAACGCTGCGGCAATGCGTTCTGCGCCTTGTCATCGGCGCGCGCTCCACCGCCGAGGACCAGCAGCAATACGATCGCGGTTGTCGCAATCCTTGGCATCATCCCCCCATCGACCCGTTCAGATTTCCACGTTACATAGGGCGGCAAAGAATGAAATAATCTCCGCGGAGCAAACTTGCCGCAACCCAATCAACACCTGATCAACATGGGGGAAAATGCCGATGCCGAGTTCTGCACGCGTTGCTCTGATTACCGGGTGCGGCAAACCAGTCGGGATCGGCAATTCGACAGCGCACGCGCTCGCCGCCGCGGGCGTTACCGTCGTCGTATCGGACGTGCTGCCGACCGGGGTTGCCAACGAGCACAATGTCGAAGGCGATATGGACGCTTCCTGGGGCGGTGTCGACAGCCTGGTTGAGGCGATCAAAAAGGCCGGCGGCACAGCGTCGTCGAGCCTGGGAGATGTGAGCGTCGAGGCCGATGCCGGCCGCATGGTCGAAGAGGTGCTGAGCCGCTATGGCCGGCTCGATATCCTCGTCAACAATGCGGGCGCGCCGCAGGGCGCTGACCGCAACGAGATCGAAGACGTGCCGGTCGAGGCCTGGGACCGCACCCTTGGCATCAATGCCCGCGGCTGCTTTTTGATGTCGCGCGCCGCCGTCCCGACGATGCGTAAGGCGGGCTGGGGCCGGATCATCAATGTTTCATCGAAGGCGGCGTTTCGTCCGGGCCGGCATCGCGCGACCTATGCCGCTTCTAAAGCGGCGATCGTCGGGTTTACCAAATCGCTCGCCTTTGATCTGGCGCCGATCGGGAT
>JAFAOB010000216.1 GCA_019238055.1 Alphaproteobacteria bacterium | reverse complement strand
GCAGTGCCGGACATGTTCGGGAGCCGCCTGATCTCGACCTGATAAAACAGGCGGAACAGGAGAGCCGCCCGCCGCCGGTCGTGCGTGGCCCGACGCTCCGCCGGGGGCCCGGCCGATCTTAAAACCCGCGAGCATCTTCGTTAAGATGCCGGCGAGTGTGCGCGAAAGCCGCGCCGATTTTTGCAGGAAGCGCCGATGCCGGCATACCAATACATCTATGTAATGAAGGGTCTCTCCAAAACCTATCCCGGCGGCCGCGAGGTGCTGAAAGACATCTGGCTGTCGTTTTTGCCGGGCGCCAAAATCGGTGTGTTGGGTGCCAATGGCGCCGGCAAATCGACGCTGTTGCGCATCATGGCCGGAGAGGAGCGCGATTTTGCCGGCGAGGGGTGGGTGGCCGAGGGCGCCAGCATCGGCTATCTGCCGCAGGAACCCGCGCTCGACGAGACCAAGGACGTCTTTGGCAACATCATCGAGGGATTGGCCGAGACCAAGGCGCTGATCGATCGTTTCGAGGCGGTCAGCGCCCGCTTTGCCGGGGATCTGTCGCCCGACGAAATGGACGCGCTGATCGCCGAGCAGGGCGAATTGCAGGAAAAAATCGATCAGGCCGAGGGCTGGGATCTCGATCGGACGATCGAGATCGCGATGGACGCGCTGCGCTGCCCGCCGGGCGATGCCGCGGTCACTCACCTCTCGGGCGGCGAGCGGCGCCGGGTGGCGCTGTGCCGCCTCTTATTGCAGCGCCCGGATCTGTTATTGCTCGACGAGCCGACCAATCATCTCGATGCCGAATCGGTCGCGTGGCTGCAGCGCTTTCTCGAAGACTATCCGGGGACGGTCGTTACGGTGACCCACGACCGCTATTTCCTCGACGAAGTCGCCGGCTGGATCCTCGAACTCGACCGCGGGCGCGGCATCCCCTATGAGGGCAATTACTCGGGCTGGCTCGAACAAAAGCAGCAGCGCCTGGCGCAAGAGGGCCGGCAGGAAGCGGCGCGCCGCCGCACCCTCGAACGCGAACTCGAATGGGTGCGGCAGAGCCCGCGGGCGCGCCAGGCCAAAAGCAAGGCGCGCTTGTCGGCCTATGAATCGCTGGTCGCCGAGAGCCGCGAGAAGGCTCCCGAAACCGCGCAGATCGTGTTGCCGCCCGGCCCACGCCTCGGCGACGTGGTGATCAACGCCGAGGGCGTGCGCAAAGGCTTTGGCGACCGGCTCGTCATCGAAAAGCTCGATTTCCGCCTGCCGCCGGGTGGCATTGTCGGCATTATTGGCCCCAACGGCGCCGGCAAGACGACATTGTTGCGGATGATCACCGGGCAGGACAGCCCCGACAGCGGCGAGCTTCGGATCGGCGAGACCGTCAAGCTCGGCTATGTCGATCAGTCGCGCGACACGCTATCATCCGATCACACGGTATGGCAGGAGATTTCGGGCGGGCTGGACGAGATCGATCTCGGCCGCCGCAAGATCGCCAGCCGCGCCTATTGCGCATTGTTCAATTTCCGCGGCGCCGACCAGCAGAAAAAAGTCGGCCAATTGTCCGGCGGCGAGCGCAACCGGGTTCACCTCGCCAGAATGCTCAAACAAGGTGCCAATGTTCTATTGCTCGACGAGCCGACCAATGATCTCGATGTCGACACATTGCGCGCCCTCGAGGAGGCGCTGCTCGATTTTGCCGGCTGCGCCGTCGTTGTCACCCATGACCGCTGGTTTCTCGATCGCGTCGCGACTCATGTCCTCGCTTTTGAAGGCGACAGTCAGGTCGAGTGGTTCGAGGGCAATTATGCCGATTATGAAGCCGATCGGCGCCGCCGTCTCGGCGCCGAAGCCGATCAGCCGCATCGCATCCGCTACAAGCCTCTGGTTCGCGGTTGAGCAGACACCCCGAGAGGCTGGCGGAATCAAGGCAGACTCAGCGGCGCTCTTTAATCTCCGAGCCGGGTCGCCAACACCGCCATCGGACGCTGGCCAACGGCATATGTCGCGAGCGGCGTCAACGCCCCGCTCTCGCCATTAATGCGATAGGACGCCAAGCGGCCGGTCGCCGAGCCGGCGGCGAAAAGGAAATGACCCGCTGGATCGAGACCAAACGCGCTCGGGACGGCTTCGGTCGAAGTTTGCCCAAGTGGAGACAACCGGCCATTGGCGGGGTCCACCGCAAACCCGGCGATGCTGTTGTGGCCGCGATTGGCCACATAGAGAAAGCGGCCCGACGGAGTGAGGTGGATTTGCGAGCAGGTATTCCTCGCGGAATAACCGTCGGGCAGGGAGCTGATCGTTTGGGTGGCGGTCAGTGTCCCCGCGCTCGGGTCGAGACGATAACCGGTCACGCTGCAGCCTTGCTCATTCGAGAAATAGACGAGGTCGAGGCTGGGGTGAAAGCAGTAATGGCGCGGGCCGAGACGCTCGCTCGGCTCGACGCGGAATGGGGAATTCGGGCTGAGCTGCCCGGTTTCGGCATCGAACCGGAATTGCAGGATCATGTTCGGTCCCGGGTTGTCGCGCGGCGGCTCCAGGACATTGTCGTTGAGGCGCGCGACGTGCGGGACAAAGGCGAAGCGGTTCGAGCGATCGGTCCCGATGGCGTGCGCACCGGTCGCTGTGTCCAGCCGAGCGACCGGCTCGGCGCCCACCGCGCCGTCCTCGCCGAGCCGATGCACCGCGGCGAAACCGCCTTGATAGTAGGCGGAGAGCAGATATCGGCCGGCGCGGTCCGGAGCGAGAAAAGTGGGCGCGTGCGACGATGACACCGTCCGTTGCAGGGTCAGCCCGTCGCTGCGCTGGTCGATCCGGTAGCTCGAAATCGCTGGTGCGCCACGGTGCCCGACATAGAGCACCTGCCGGTTTGGGCTGATCGCCAGCACTGACGGCCCGCCCGAGACCGAAACCTCGGCCCGCGGCTCAAGCCGCCCTGCCTCGCCATCGATTGCAAAGATCGCGATCTTCTCTTCATCCTGCGCGCAAACATAGAGAGCGTCGGGCATATGTTGTCCTCCCTTTGATGGCCGCTGCGGGCCTGTGCCTCTCCCCGAGTTTACGATATTCCTCGACGAACCCCAAAGCCCGCACCTGCGGCCCCCGATTTGGGGTGTCTCTCGGCAAACCGACTCGACCGCAGATGATCCGGCAAACCGAGCGGCATCATTCTCGCCAAATCTCTCGCATCCGGCTAAAAGGCTCCATCAACACTTGTCGAGCCGCCATGCCTGAGGATTTTTACCGCATCAAACGTCTGCCGCCGTATATTTTCAGCGAGGTCAATACGCTGAAGGCCAAGGCGCGCGCAGCCGGTCGCGATGTCATCGACCTCGGCATGGGCAACCCGGACGGCCCCACGCCCGCGCACATCGTTGCCAAACTGATCGAGGCGGTGCAGAATCCAAAAACGCACGGCTACTCGGTGTCGCGCGGTATTGCCGGGCTGCGGCGTGCGTGCGCCGGGTATTACGCCCGCCGCTTTGGCGTCGAACTCGATCCGGAGCGCGAAATCATCGTCACCTTGGGCTCCAAGGAAGGGCTCGCCAATCTCGCCCAGGCGATCACCGCGCCAGGCGATATCGTGCTGGTGCCGAATCCTTGCTACCCGATCCACGCTTTTGGCTTTATCATGGCTGGAGCCTCGGTGCGGCACGTCCCGGTTGGCCCTGAATTCGATTTTCTCAGCGAGTTGAAAAAGGCGGTACGGCACAGCATCCCGGCGCCGCTCGCGATCGTGTTGAACTTTCCCGCCAATCCGACTGCACAGACAGTCGATCTCGATTTTTACGCGGAAATTATCGATTTCTGCAGGCGGCACAATATCGTCGTGCTTTCGGACCTCGCTTACGCTGAGATTTATTTTGATGGCAAGCCGCCCCCGTCGATCCTCGAAGTTCCGGGTGCCCGCGATATAGCGGTGGAATTCACCTCGCTCAGCAAAACCTATTCAATGGCCGGCTGGCGCATCGGTTTTGCGGTCGGCAACGAGCGTCTGATCGCGGCGTTGTCGCGGGTCAAATCCTATCTCGATTACGGCGCGTTTACCCCGATCCAAGTTGCCGCGACCGCCGCGTTGAATGGCCCGCAGGAATGCATCGCCGAAACTCGGGCGCGCTATCAGGCGCGGCGCGATGTGATCATCGATGGCTTGCACCAAGCCGGCTGGGACGTGCCGCCGCCGGAAGCGACAATGTTTGCTTGGGCGCCGATCCCACCCCAATTTCGCGCGATCGGAAGCCTCGCTTTTGCCAAATTGCTGCTCGAACGCGCCAATGTCGCGGTGTCGCCCGGCATCGGTTTTGGCGAATACGGCGAAGGATTTGTTCGTATCGCCCTGGTCGAGAACCGGCAGCGTTTGCGGCAGGCCGCGCGCAACATCAAGGCCTTTCTCTCCGGCCGCAATGCGGTGATCAACCTCCATGATGGCACTCGCGATCTCGCCGCAGCGAAGTAAAACAGAGGGCTCGCAATTATTGCCGGGAGCGAGTGCCCGGACGTGAAACGATCGCTTTAGGTAACAGCTGAACCGCCGCCTGACCGCGATATCGCGAACGAGAAGGCCGGCAGCCGAGGAGGAAATGTCATGGGCGTGCACCGCTTGCTAAGCTGGAGTGCGGGACTGCTGTTGGTTTCGAGAGTCCTGGTCGGCGTAGGATTTGCACAGCCGGCGCAAGCCCCGGCACCCGCGCAGCCGGCGGCGCCTGTGCCGATGCCGGTGCAGCCCTGGGGTTTACCACCATTGCCTCCGGGGATCGGGCCAGTAGAAAAATTTGCCGATGTCAGCGGCACCCCGCAGGGCCGATTTCTCGAGGGCGGCGCCTTCGACACTGCGGGGAACCTGTGGTTTGTCGCGATCGGTTCGGGGTGGATTTCCTATCTGACACCCGACGGCAAGCTGGTCCCGGTCGTCAATTGCAATCCGCCTGCTGCGCTCGGCCAAACCTGCGAGCCGCAAGGTAGCCGCTGGCACGACGGCAAGCTCTATTTAACGACGCGTCATCTCGGCATCCTGGTCTATGACCCACAGGCCAAGCAGCTCAAGACCCTGGTCTATACCTACCGCAACCAATTGTTCAAAGGCCCGAACGACCTCGATTTCGACGCCGAGGGCAACCTGTTCTTCACCGATCCGTGGGGTACTGGCCCCGGGCCGAACGAGAGCGACCGCACCGGCGCTGTCTACCAATACTCGCGTGACGGGGTCCTGCGCCGGGTGATGGACAGCAGCCTGTTCCCGAACGGCATCGCGGTCTCGCCCGACGACAATACCTTGGCGATCGGGGACTTCCGGGCCGGGCGCATGTGGTACGCCACCTTTGAGACGGGGCCCGGCATGGGCTGCCCGCAATGCCCGCGCGATCCGTTGCATCTGACTTTCCTTAGCGTTAAGGCCGGTACCTATGTTCCGGGCAACAGCGGACCCGACGGCATCCATTATGATGTCAAAGGGAATTTGTGGGCGCAATTGGCCGGGCTTGGCGGCATCGCGGAGATCAATCCGCGCGGGCTGATCATTGGCTTTGTGCCGATCCCGAATGGCGACGCCGCGACAACGAATTTCGCGTTTGGCGGGCCGAATAACCAGTACGTGTATTTCGAGGGTGCGACGAGCGGGACGTTTTGGCGCTTCAAGGCACCTTATCCCGGTCTGATCGGCCCCGGCGGCATGCGCCTGCCGGCGCAACCCTAAGCGGCAGAAAGCATTGCCCACCTGATGGCATGATAGGCGGGTACTCTGTTTCTGAATTCACAAAATCAACAACAACACCTACGCGTTCTCGTGCGCAATACGGGAGAACGAGTCGTATTGCTCGATGGGAGGTCTGCTGATGGCAGCTTGTTCATTCGCGCTTTCGGCAAATCTCGAACGCTATATTGAAGTAAACAGGAAACTTTGGCTTGCGTGCAACCAATCGACTGCCGGGCGGTTCAAGAGTTTATCAATCGTGAACCATGAAGGTATTCGATGTTGGATTTTCCCAAGCCGCCTTTCCCCGAGCAACAGCAGCCGGTCCCCGGGTCGAGCGCGGCAATGAACCCGCGTCCCGATTACGGGGAGAACAGCTATCGGGGCTCAGACCGATTGCGTGACAAGAAAGTCCTGATCACCGGCGGCGATTCCGGTATTGGGCGGGCAGTGGCGCTTGCCTTCGCGCGGGAAGGCGCCGACCTCCTCGTTTCCTATCTTAACGAGGATGAAGACGCGCACGAGACGAAGCGCCTCGTCGAGGAAGCGGGCCGGCAATGCGTGCTGATGCCCGGTGACATCGCCAACGCGGAGCATTGCCGCAAGCTCGTCGAAAAGTCAGTTGATGCCTTTGGTAGGATCGATGTCCTCATCAACAATGCCGCGCATCAGATGACCTTTAATGCGCCCGAGGAAATTTCGGACCAGGAATGGGACCGAACCTTTGCTACCAATATCTCGGCGATGTTCTATTTGACGAAGGCGGCACTCCCGCACATGCCGCGCGGCAGTGCGATCATCAACACCGCCTCGATCAACGCCGACAAGCCGAGCCCGCAATTGCTCGCCTATGCCACGACCAAGGGCGCGATCCAGAACTTCACCGCCGGGTTGGCCCAAATCCTCGCAGAAAGAGATATCCGGGTGAACGCGGTGGCGCCGGGTCCGGTGTGGACACCTCTGATCCCATCGACAATGCCGCCGGAGAAGGTCTCTCATTTTGGCGAGCAGGTCCCGATGAAGCGGCCGGCCCAGCCCTGCGAGTTGGCGCCGGTTTACGTTCTGCTGGCGAGCGATGAGGCGAGCTACGTCTCCGGCACGATGATCGGGGTTACCGGCGGCCAGCCGATCCTATAGCAGTCGACTCCTCTCGCGCCCGCTGACCGGTGCGGGTATTAAAGCCGGTCGGCATCACGCTTTGGCTGACGATCCGCGGGCAGAGCCCGAGGCGGCTCAGGCCTCGACACCCCAGCCGATCGCGTTGCGCAGCAAGGTGTTAAACTCGTCCGCCTCCCACGCGCCGTGGAACGTCAGCGGTGTCGTGTCGGTCGGATCGGCGGGCCGCGCCGCGCGGATTGCCGGGTTATGACAGTGGCCGAGCGCAACATAGGCAACACTACCGTTGCCAACCTCGCGAGTATAACCAATCACCCGCGTTCTGCCGTCGGGCTGCAGTGACGTATCCCGCGGGTAGAGTGTGCCTATGGCGGGCGAGACCGCGTTCGAGCCGTAATCTGCGCTCAGCAGGATCTGCGTCGATCCCGGATCCTGCAATTCGATAAAGTAGGGTTCGTCCTCGACCTCGAAAGACGCGCCGAGACCGCGCGTCAGCGGATGATCGCTGGCGCTGACATCGACGCGGATCTTGCAGATCGGCGGATGGGTCAAGAAATAGCTCCCGAGCAGCGCATGGTGCTCGGTCTTAACGGTGCGGCGCTGACGCGTACCCTCGACGCGCTCAGCGCGTCCACCACTTGTGCCGTGCAAGGCAAACCAGTGGCCGCCCGCCTCGAGCCACTGTTTGAGGGCGCGGCATTGTCCGGCGTCGGGATAGGGACCCGCCACATAGGTGATCAGCAGCCGGCTCAGCGGCAGCCATTTTTCGAGATCGGTGAAGTCGTTGGCGACCGAAGCCGGGATCTCGCGCTCGGCCAGAAGCCCCAAGAGCCGCAGGCGCGCATAGTCATGGTCGTGCCCGGCCATCGATCCGGGCGGGAAACCACCGGCAATCACATGCGCTCGGCCGGATGTCTGTGATGTCATCGGATCCCTCCCTCGCCATTCGGGTGCTGACACGAGTCTAAAGCAGGTCAGAGACCGCATTCCAGTAGCGTTTCATCGCGGCGATGTGATCGCCCAATGTCCGGCCGGCGATACGGTGCAGGTGACCACTCTCGTAGTAATTGGCGAGGGTCAGATGAGTGACGCCGATGGACTTCCAAAACCGCACCTGGTCGCGCCAATCATTCTCCACCCCGGCGCCGGCTGAGACCCTGGTGTCGATGCCGATTGTCGCCGGATCACGCCCGGCCTCCTCGGCATAGCGCTGCAATGTGGCGATTGCGGTCTTTGCCTCCTCACCGGGCGGATAAGCCAGCGGCATCCACCCGTCACCCCATTTGGCGCAGCGCCGCAACGTCACATCGGCATGCCCCCCGTACCACAGCGGGATCTTGCGGCCGGTCGGCAGCGGATTGATACCGGCATCCTCGATCGTGTGCCATCTGCCCTTGAAGGTCACATGCGGCTCAGCCCACAACGCCCGCATGACCTCGACCTGCTCTTCCGAGCGGCGGCCGCGGTTATGAAAATTCTCGTT
>JAFAOB010000214.1 GCA_019238055.1 Alphaproteobacteria bacterium | reverse complement strand
CGACAGAAGTCTCGGTCATGCTGCGCGGCTTAACACCGGGCTCCTCACGATAGCCTTGAACCGGGACCCCGTTGATGTGGCCCGGGCCGTATTGCCCGCGCACGACATTGCGGCGAACATCCTCGTAATCGAGCGGATGAATCGCCTGTAGAACCTTGGTCTTTTCGGTACGCACGGCGTCTGCGGCAAACGAATTTGGCGATTCCATCGCCGTCAGGCTCAGCAATTGGAAGACATGGTTCGGTACCATGTCGCGAAGCGCTCCAGTGACCTCGTAAAAATTCGCGCGCCGCTCGACACCGATGGTCTCAGCAGCGGTGATCTGGACATGGTCGATGTGATCGCGGCTCCACAGTGGCTCAAAGATCGCGTTCGAGAAGCGCAAGGCCATGATGTTCTGGACCGTCTCCTTGCCGAGGAAATGGTCCATCCGATAGATCTGGTGCTCCTGCAAAACCTTGAGAATGCGGGCGTTCAACGCACGAGCGGTGACGAGATCGCTGCCAAACGGCTTTTCAATAATAACCCGCCGCCAATTGCTGTCTTTTTCCTCAGCCAATCCGGCTTCACCGAGGCGTTCGACGATCACCCCGAACAATTGCGAGGCGACCGCGAGATAGAACAATACGTTGCCTCCGGTCTTGAACTGGGCCTCGACGGTGTCGAGCAAATCGCGAAGCCGCGCATAGGTCTCGGGAGTCGTAAAATCGCCGGCAAAATGCGTGATACGGCCGGCGATGAAGTCCCAAGTTTGCGAATCAAACGGTTCGGTGTCGCCGCCCGAAGCGGTATCCGAGACAAAACTTCTGACCCCATCGGCCAGGTAATCACGATAGGCGTCGGCCGGTTTTGGCGTGCGATCGGCGGCGATGATCGCGAATCTGTCGGATAACAGCTTGTCCCTGGCGAGATTATAGATCGCCGGGATTAACAGCCTCCTTGTCAGATCGCCGCCGGCGCCAAAAATCACCATCGTGCAGGGTGGCGCCTTAGGCGCACGCTGCGCCGTGCTGCCCTCCCTTGTCGCCGTCGCGACCCGAACCTCGTCCATCGCTTCAGTCCTTCACCATCGTACCCGGTTCTTGATGGCCGCCAAACTCATGGCGCATCGCCGATAGGATGCGCTCGGCAAAAGTGTGCTCCTGGCGCGAGCGGAAGCGGGTGTAGAGCGCCGATGACAGCACCTCGGCCGGCACCGCCTCTTCAATCGCGGCCTGAACCGTCCAGCGACCTTCGCCGGAATCGGCGACCTGCCCGGTGAATTGCGACAGTTGCGGGTCTGCGGCGAGCGCGATTGCGGTCAAATCGAGCAACCAGGACGAGATCACGCTGCCGCGCCGCCATACTTCCGCGATATCGGGCAGTTCAAGCTGATAGCGCCGATTTTCCGGCACCGCCGGGGAGTTGACGTTGCGCAGAATGTCGAAGCCCTCGGCGTAGGCCTGCATGACCCCGTATTCGATGCCGTTGTGCACCATCTTGACAAAGTGACCGGCGCCAACCGATCCGCAGTGCAGATAGCCTTCTTCGGCCCGCGGTTCGCGGCCGTCACGGCCGGGCGTGCGGTCTATATTGCCTCTTCCAGGCGCCAGGGCCTTGAGGATCGGGTCGAGGTGATCGACGGCCTTCTTGTCGCCGCCGACCATCATGCAGTACCCGCGCTCGAAACCCCAGATCCCGCCGCTCGTCCCGACATCGACAAAATGCACGCCTTTTGGCCGCAAGAGCTCGGCATGACGAATGTCGTCCTGATAAAACGAGTTGCCGCCATCGATTAGGATGTCGTCGGCTGATAATAGATCGGCCAGTTCGACAATCGTGCCATGCGTGATCTCGCCTGCCGGCAGCATGACCCAGACGGCGCGGGGTGCGTGCAGTTGTCGAACAAAATCGCCAAGATCGCGGCTCGGTTTCGCGCCTTCGCCGGCAAGCCCGCGCACGGCATCTGGGCTTTTGTCGTAGACGACGCAATCATGGCCGTGACGCATCAATCGGCGAACGATGTTGCCGCCCATCCGCCCAAGACCGATCATTCCGAGTTGCATCGATTATCCTCCGCTTCCCGCCGATCGCGGCGATTATTGCAAGGCCTCGTTGACGGCGCGGCTAAGCGCAGCCAGACCGGTCTCCAGATCGCCCGAGATATGGACGCGCAACGCGCGCCTGCCGCGCTCAGCCAACACGTCGAAATCGCCGCGCGCCTGCGCCGCCTTGACGACGCCAAAAGTGTATTTCTGCCCGGGGACCGGCAGATCCTCGGCATCGTCGCAGGTGATCTGCAAAAACACGCCGCTATTCGGCCCGCCTTTATAAGCCTGACCGGTCGAATGCAAAAAGCGCGGACCAAAGCCGACGCAAGTTGCCGCCCGAGTGCGGTCGCGGATCATGCGGCGCAAACTCTGCATCGCTTCGATATGGGCCGAGTTGCGTTCGATGTAAGCGAGCAGAGCCGCGTAATCTCCCGCACCGATGCGGGCGAGATGCGCCTTTAGCGCCGCCGTCAGATTGGTCGCTTTGGGCTTCAGCTCGGCGGCGTTACGCGGGTCGGCAAACAGTTTGAAATTACCATCGGCAAAGAATGGCGTCTCGTCGGGCAGGATTCCGCTCTTTTCATAGGCGGCGGTCAGGTCGCGTGTCTTGACCTTGCTCGCCTCGACATCGGGCTGATCGAATGGGTTGATGCCGATCACCGAGCCGGCAACCGCAGTCGCCATCTCCCAGCGGAAGAATTCCTGGCCGAGCTGCATCGCATCGGAGACCGTGATCCGCACCACCGGATGGCCGGCCGCCTCGAACGCCGCAACCGCCCGGTCCTGCTCGCCATCCTGATCGGCCGCGAGCCGCAGATAGGCGAAGACCCGGTCGTTGCCGTAGACCGCTGGCGGCCCTACCGGCTCGGCATCGACGGGAACGATGCCTTTACCCAGCTTGCCGGTCGACTCGGCGAGCAATTGTTCAAGCCACGCGCCAAAATCAGCGATCCCTCTCGATGCGATGATCGTCGCCTTGTCGCGCCCGTTTCGTTGGCAGACGCCAAGGATCGCCCCCAAGACCACACCCGGATTTTCGATGGGTGGCGCGCTCGGTGCGCAGGAGCGCACCATCTCGGCCGTGCTGTCGAGGAAGGCGCGGGGCGGAATGCCCATTGCTGCGGCAGGGACCATGCCAAAATTCGACAACACCGAGTAGCGCCCGCCGATGCTCGGCAGACCGTGAAAAATCGCGCGGAAACCTTCGTTGCGCGCGGTTTTTTCGAGCGACGATCCGGGGTCGGTAATCGCGACGAAGTGCTTGGCCGCCTCGCTCCCAACCACCATCTTGGCGCGCTCGAAAAAATACTGCTTGAAGATGTTGGGTTCGAGCGTGCTGCCGGACTTGCTCGACACGATGAACAGCGTGCGGAGGAGGTCAATCCGGCTCTCAAAATGACGAATTTGCGAGGGATCGGTCGAATCGAGCACATGCAAGCTCGGATAGCCGGATTGGGCGCCAAAGGTCTCGGCGAACACTTCGGGCCCGAGGCTCGACCCGCCCATGCCAAGCAGCAACACGTCGCGGAACCCGGCGCGCCTCACATCCGCGGTGAAATCCTCAAGATGCGCCGCGGCGGCCAATTGCTGGTCGACAACCGTAAGCCAGCCAAGCCATTTCGACTCATCATTCTCGGTCCACAACGACGCATCGGCAGCCCATAACCGGCGAACCTTGCCCTCGCGCCGCCAGTCCTCGAGCGTCTCCTCGACTTCCTTGTCGAGCGGCGCGGGGAGCTTCCAGCTCATCGCATTGAGCTTGGCGCCGAGCACGGTGCGGCGCTTTTTCTGGACCGCTGCATAAAGCTGGTCGGCGGCATCGGCAAATTGCCGCACACCATCCTCGACGAGCTTTTCGGTCACCGCATCGATCGAAATGCCGGCATCGGGCAGTGCGGCCATGATGGCACGCGCCGTCTCGATGTCTTCTTCGAGACTCGGGCGCGGATGGCCGTGGTCGCGGTAAGCGTCCATGGTCGCCGGCGGCATCGTGTTGACGGTATCCGCGCCGATTAGCTCGTCGACATAAAGAACGTCGCTATAAGCCTTGTTCTTGGTGCCGGTGCTGGCCCAAAGCAGCCGCTGGGTTTGCGCCCCCTGCTGCGCCAGGCGCTGCCAGCGTTCACCGGAGTAGATTTTTTTGTTGGTTTGATAGGCGAGCTTGGCGTTGGCGATCGCGACCTTGCCTTTCAGCTTTTCAAGCCGCGCTTTTTCCGCCGGGTCGGACGTGGCGGCGATGCGCTTGTCGAGCGCTTCATCGACCAGCGTGTCGATGCGGCTGACAAAAAAACTCGCGACGCTCGCTACCTTGTGCGGATCACCGCCTTTTTGGGCGAGGGCTTCGAGGCCGGCAATATAGGCTTCTGCCACCTCGGTATAGACCTGCTGCGAAAACAGCAGCGTGACGTTGATGTTGATGCCCTCGCCGATCAGGGTACGGATCGCCGGCAGACCGGCCTTGGTGCCTGGCACCTTGACCATCAAATTCTCACGCCCGACCTCGCGCCATAGCCGGCGCGCTTCCTCGATCGTCTCGTGCGTTTTCAGCGCCAGGTAGGGCGAGACTTCGAGGCTGATAAAGCCATCGCGGCCTTGCGTCTGGTGGTAAACCGGGCGCAGCGCGTCAGCACCTTCCTGGATGTCGCGAACGGCGAGTTCCTCGAACAACGCACCGGGATCAAGATCGCCGTTTTGCTGTGCGGCCGCGATCAGATCATCGTAATCGTCGCCATGGCCGATCGCCTTTTCGAAGATCGATGGGTTCGACGTAACGCCACGCAGCCCGTCCTCGGCGATTAGCCGGGTGAGCTGCCCGGTCTTCAACAGCTCGCGGCTGACGAAATCGAGCCACACCGACTGACCGAATTCGTTGAGTGTTCTCAGCGGATTGGGCATGGTCTTACTCCTTCCGCGCGAGCTGCTCCTTGGCAGCTGCGTAGACGTGTTCCGGGGTAAAGCCGAACTTATTGAGCAAATCCTTCAATGGCGCCGATGCACCAAAGGTCTTCATGCCGATGATCGTTCCCTCAGTTCCGGCATAGCGGTCCCAGCCGAGCACCGAAGCCTGCTCGACCGCGACCCGACGGGTCACCGAAGAAGGCAGCACCGCAGCGCGGTAGTCGCCGTCTTGCTGCTCGAACAATTCCCAGGACGGCATGCTGACGACGCGCGCGCGAACGCCTTCGGCGGTGAGTTTTTCATAGACCTCGACGCAGATCGCGACCTCGCTGCCGGTGCCGATCAGGATGACCTCGGGTGTGCGGCCATCGCCGCTATCCGCCATTACATAGGCGCCCCGCGCCACCCCACTCGCCGCCGCATAGCGCTGGCGATCGAAAGTCGGCAGATTTTGCCGGGAGAGGATCAGACAGACCGGCTGATGCTTGTGGCCCAGTGCGACGCGCCAAGCCTCGGCGACCTCGTTGGCGTCCGCCGGGCGTATTACGATCAGGCCCGGAATGCTGCGCAACCCGACCAATTGCTCGACCGGCTGATGCGTTGGGCCATCCTCGCCGACGCCAATCGAGTCGTGGGTAAAAACGTAGACGACCGGCAACTCCATCAGCGCGCTCAACCGGATTGGGGCTTTCATGTAGTCGGAAAAGATCAGAAATCCCGAGCCGTAGGCGCGCAATTTCGAGACCGACAGGCCATTGCAGATCGAGCCCATCGCGTGCTCGCGAATGCCAAAATGAAAGTTGCGGCCGGCACGGTCATCCGCTTCGAAATCGCCCGCCTCAGAAAAGGTCAACCGGGTCTTGGTCGAAGGGGCGAGATCGGCAGCCCCGCCGATCAGCCAGGGCAAGCGCGGGGCAAGCGCGTTCAGCACCCGCGCCGAGGAATCGCGGCTCGCGATCCCCCTGGGGTCGGCCGGAAATACCGGAATATCGCGATCCCAACCCTCGGGCAGGTCGCGCCGCTGCATGCGCTCGCACTGATCGGCGAGGCCGGGATGTTGCGTGCGATAGCGCTCGAACAGCGCATTCCACTCTTCATGTGATTTCTTGCCGCGGGCCCCGAAATTTGCGGCGAAATGCTCATAAACGCCTTCGGGCACAAGGAATTTCGCATTCTCGGGCCACCCATAGCGGCGCTTGGCGGCTTTGACCTCGTCCTCGCCCAACGGTTCACCGTGGGCAGCCGAGGTATCCTGCTTGTGCGGCGCGCCATAACCGATATGGCTCTCGACAATGATCAGGGTCGGACGATCGTTGGTGCGCTTGGCGTCGGCGATTGCATCGGCGATACGCTCACGGTCATTGGCGTCGCTGACCCGCAGCACCTGCCAGCCATAGCCGAGAAAACGCGCGGCGACGTCTTCGCTGAATGCAAGTGCGGTGTTACCTTCGATCGTGATGTGATTGCTGTCGTAGATCCAGCACAAATTGCCCAGCCGCAAGTGGCCGGCGAGCGAGGCCGCCTCGCTGCTGACTCCTTCCATCATGCAGCCGTCGCCGCAGAGCGCGAATACGTCGTAATCAAAGACCGTAAAACCCGGTTGGTTGAAATGCTTGGCCAGCCAGTCGGCGGCGATCGCCATACCGACACTATTGGCGACGCCTTGGCCGAGCGGGCCGGTCGTGGTCTCGACCCCCGAGGTTAGATGATATTCGGGATGTCCTGGGCATTTGCTGCCGAGCTGGCGGAAGTGCTTCAAATCATCGAGAGCAACCGACGGCGTGCCGAGGCGCTCATATTTTTCGTCGACCGAGGTCACGCCGGTCAGATGCAGCAGCGAATATAAGAGCGTCGAGGCGTGACCTGCCGACAGCACAAAACGATCGCGGTTGGGCCAAATTGGATCAGCAGGATCAAAGCGCAGAAAGTCCTGCCACAGCGTATAGACGACCGGCGCCATTGCCATCGGGGTGCCAGGGTGGCCGGAATTGGCCTGCTGCACCGCGTCAATGCACAGGGTGCGAATGGTATTGATGCAAAGCTCGTCAATCGATTGGGCAGATACCATCCAACACCTCCATCAACCGGTTAACGCGCTTCGTCGGGCTGGTCCCGGCCCCGCCCGCAGCTGCGCTGCAATAAGCTCGACGATCCGGTCGACCGGCTGATCGATCGTGACCGAGATCGGATTTTCATCGGCACCCGGCGGCTCAAGTATGGCGAACTGAGTGTCGAGAAGACTTGGCGACATGAAATGTCCGAGACGGGCGGCCAGCCGTTGCGCGATCAACTCGCGCGATCCGTCGAGAAAGACGAGCCGAACACCGATCCGTTCGCCGATGATGCGGCGCCGATAGGCCCGCTTCAAAGCCGAGCAGGTGATGACGCCGCAAGCGTTGCGGGCCTGCCAGGCAGCAATTGCCCGCGCGATCGCGCCAAGCCAAGGAGCTCGGTCGATATCGGTCAGCGGCTGCCCGCTCTGCATCTTTGCCACATTCTCCGGCGGATGGAGGCGATCCCCTTCGATGAATTCCCAGTTGAGCCATTGCGCCAAGCGCTCCCCCACCGTCGTCTTGCCGGCGCCGGCCACGCCCATGACGACAGCGATGGACGGGGGATTAATGCTTTGCCGCATGGTGCGTGCTTCCCGTCTCCCGCTGGCGACTATAAAGCGAGCCCTGACACCCGTCGACCCGAGATTTTTGAAAATCGTGCGACAACGACCACTGCGGAGCGCATCTTACACCGCGCCTCGCTGCTGTCGAGTTAATCGGGTTAAAACAAGGTTTAGCGTGGTTTGCCGGATAGACTTTGTTCTCGGGGCGCCTCGCCCGGCTCAGCCTTAGGTTTTAGGGTGGCGTGAAACACTGATTGGCCACTCGGGGCAGGGGCGAATGTGCCGGTCGCCGGCTCGAGGGTGACCCGCAATTCTCCGGGGCCGGCTAATCGGTGAATATTTGCCGGGGTCTCGGCAATTATTTTGCGTCCGATCAGCGGCAGCAGAGCCAATGGCTGCGGCGTTACCTCGCCTGGCGCCACCAGCCAGAGCTCGTAGTTTTTGCCGGCGGGAGGTGGTAGTGGCGAGAGGCTGTCGACCGCGATCTGATGCGCATGTGGTGCCAGCCGCAATGTCCAAGCCGGTCGTTGGTCAGCATCGCGCAACACAGCAATGACCGGCCGTTGGGCGAAATCGGGTGGCTCGCGCGCCACCAGTGTTGCGACCAGCAAGGCGAGGGCGGTTGTCGCCAGCACCAGCGCAGTGCGACGCCAGAGCCGCGCGTCCTCCCAAAGCCGCCGGGCTAAGCCGGTACTGCGCATAATCTTCATCGAGGTTTTACGAGGCCGAAGCTAGCGGCGACCTTTGGCGCCGACCGGGGAGATCAGCACCCGGTCGACGCGGCGGCCATCCATGTCGACGATCTCGAATTGATAGCCGTCGGCGGTGACCCGGTCGGCGATCATCGGCACGCGGTTGAGCCGCGCCATCAGATAGCCACCGAGGGTATGGAAATCGGCATCTTCGCCGGTCAGGTGAGAGAGGTTCAGGACCTGTTTTAGCTCGTCGAGCCCGACCATGCCGTCGATCAGCCAAGTGCCGTCGTCGCGTTTGACGACCCGCTGATCGGTGTCGCTCGCCCCCGGGATGTCGCCGACCAATGCCTCGAGGATATCGCTCGGAGTGACCAGCCCTTCGAGATCGCCATACTCATCGACAATCAGCGCCATTGGCTCCCCTGAGCTTTTGAACATGTCGAGTACGCGCAATACCGACACCGTATTGGGCAGATAAAGCGGCGGCCGCGTCGCCTGTCGCAGATCGAGCGGCTGCCCGGCGAGACAGCGAGCGAGCAGATCTTTGGCCTCGACGATGCCGAGGACTTGCTGCGATCCCCCTTGTACGACCGGAAAGCGGGAATATGGGCTGACCCGGATCTTGTGCCGGTTTTCCTCTTCCGGGTCGTTGAGATCGAGCCATTCGATGCGCGTGCGCGGGGTCATAACAGTGCTTGCCCGCCGGTCGCCAAGCCGTAACGCCATCTCGACGATTGCGGTTTCGGCCGGCGGGATGTGCCCCGTCGCCGCCCCCTCGCGCAGCATAAAGCTGATCTCTTCGTCGGTGACGGGCGCGCTCGTATCGGCGCGGAGCGGCAGCAAACGCAAGATCAGATCGGTCGAAGCGCTCAAAAACCATTCGATTGGCGCGGCGATGCGGGAAAGTATCCGCATCGTTCGGGAAAGAGCGGCGGCGATCCCTTCGGCGTGTGATAGCGCCACCCGCTTTGGCACCAATTCGCCGATAATCAGCGACAGATAGGAAATCCCAAGCACGACGAGGACCATGCTGATCGCATGCGCATATCGTGCGGCAAATCCCGGATAGCCTTCGAGGACCATCTGCAGGCGTTCGCCCAAGGTCGCCTGACCAAAGGTGCCCGACAAGACCGCGATCACCGTGATCCCGATCTGTACTGTTGCCAGCAGCCGCGAGGGATCGGATTTAAGCTCGAGCGCGGCACCAGCGCCAGGATTATCGGCCTCGACAAGTGCTTTAAGGCGGGCCGTGCGGGCCGAGACCAGGGCGATTTCGGCCATCGCAAAAAAGCCGTTCAACAGGATCAGAAGGAAAACGATTGTCAGTTGCAGAGCGAGCATCGCATTCGTCCCGCCGCTCGTCGGGCAAATGATACGTACAACGGTCACGAGGCCGGTGAACGGGTCGGGGAAGAGAGTTGGCCAAAACACAAAAAGCCGCCTGGGGTTCGCGGCTTTTGTGCGGCGGCTTGGGCAAAGTCGCCGGTTCCGTTGCTGGCGGACCTGGGCGATCCGCCGCCATGTCTGAGCGGTCAGCGCGAGTAGTATTCGATGACGAGGTTTGGCTCCATCGACACCGGGTAGGGGACATCCGCCGGCTTTGGCGCGCGGATAAAACGTCCCTTCATGCGGTCGTGGTCGATCTCGACATAATCGGGAACGTCGCGTTCGCCCGACCGCGATGCCTCCAACACCAACGCCATTGCCTTCGCCTTGCCACCGAGTTCGATCTCATCGCCGTCACGAACCGAATAAGAGGGGATCGTCACCCGTCGGCCATTCACGCGGACGTGTCCGTGATTGACCAGTTGGCGGGCGGCAAACGGCGTCGGCACCAGCTTCATGCGGTAGACAACGGCATCGAGCCGCCGTTCCAGCAGCTCGACCAGATTGTCGCCGGTATCGCCGCGGCGCCGCACCGCCTCTTCATAGAGGCGGCGGAATTGCCGTTCGCCGAGATTGGCGTAATAACCTTTGAGCTTTTGCTTGGCGGCGAGCTGGGTCCCAAAATCCGACGGCTTCTTGCGCCGCTGGCCGTGTTGACCTGGCCCGTATTCACGGCGATTGAGCGGGCTCTTTGGCCGCCCCCACAAATTGACCCCGAGTCTGCGGTTGACCTTGTACTTGGGTTCCTGGCGTTTGCTGCTCATAAAGTCGGGTTCCGGTTACCCTATTGTTGTCCCGATGGGACGATCCGCGACAATCACGGCGTCGGGGCATTAGGCCCACACTCTCGGGAAGAGTTCAGAACATATAGCGGCCGTGCTTGCCAAGTCAAACCGGCCGACGAGGTTTGATCGCGCCGGCTAATGCCGCGGCGGGGCGCTACTCGTCAGCAGTCGGCCAGCAGCGGCGGTTCTCTTAGATAACTCTGGGCCAGCCGGCGGCCGGTCTGACGCATCAGCTCCTTATCCAAAGCCGCGGTTTCCGCCGGCGGGATGCACACCACCGTGTTGTTGCAATAGGTCGGAATCACCCCGGTACCATTGCGGTAGAGCCCCATCGGGTCATGGCCTTGGGCGACCGCGCGGATGCCGCGCCGGACCTGGTTGCGGAAGATACTGATTCCGCGATCGGTTTCGCCGAGGTGCTCCAAACCGTGGATCGCGATCGGCCGCTGCGACACCTGGGCCTCGTAGTCGCCGGGGTGGAGCTGGCCCTCCTCATAGGTGTCGGCGGCAAGCTGGCCGGGCAGCATAATGTTGCGGTCGGCCCACCACGCCGGGGTCGTCACCTCGTCGGTCTCGCAGACATGGCGAAATTCGATCAGCATCGTGTTGGTATCATCGAGCGGCACCGCCCAGCGGCTCATCATCGGGCCGCTGAAGGCGCGTTCTTCGCGGCCGGTCTCCCAGATCGGCGCCACCTGCTGGAGGTTGGGCAGCACCACTTCGACCATGCGCGTCCAGAGATTGTCGCTGATCCGGCGGGTGCCGACATAGACCATGCCGATCGGCGTCTCGACATATTCGAGTTCGGGCAATACGCCGAACTCTTCGGTGAAGACAGCACCGCTGACGATCGTATGCAAAAACGCGGTATGGACCGGGTCCATCGTGTTTTCGTGGATCTGCAGCCAGTTCGCCGGAAAGCAGTATTTCCGGCCGGGGATCATCCGATAGCCGGGCCGGTTGAAGGTGTCGTAGACCGGGAACGGCGGCTTCAGCTCGGGCGGACCCATATAGGCAAAGACGATGCCGTTGAATTCATGGATCGGGTAAGCACCGTGAAAAAGCCGGTCCTTCAACGTGCTGTCGGCCGGCTCGCCCGGGGTTTCGAGGATCGTGCCATCGACATCGAACAGCCAGCCATGATAGCAGCAGCGGATCCCCTTGTCGCCGATCAGCCCAAATTCGAGCGAGGTTCCGCGATGCGGGCAGTGCAGTTCCAACAGGCCGGCGGCCCCGCTTTTGTCGCGAAACGCGACCAGATCCTCGCCCATGATCTTGAGCCGCAGCGGCAAATCCTTCAGCTCGTCCGAAAAGCACACCGGCTGCCAAAAGCGGCGCAAATATTCGCCGCACGGCGTTCCCGCGCCGACATGCGTCAATTCGGCGTCTTCTTCGGGAATGTCGCGATGAAAATAGCCGCCATACCGCGTCTTCAAAAACGGAGCTCGGCCCGCTGCCATGACTAGCCTCCGGTTCCTGTTCGCTGTTGCACCGTTCTTGAGCCCACCCCAAGCCGTCCCGCGTGCCTGGCCGACGCCCGGACCCGTGCGAAGCGCGACCAGCACTATCCGAAATCGCTTCGCAACTCAACCGATCGCCACCGTGCATCGCGACAATCTGCTGGGAGCTGCGGCACCGCGGTGGCTCCTCGTGTGGTACTGATACAATTGGCGTTTCAATAACATCCGGCGACAATGTAACGTTAACTAACGCTCAAGAGCACCTTTCTCTTCCGGTAAATGGTTTTACATATTAGTGTAATGGGTGTAAACCGTATAATGGCAGAATTTGATACGGTCCAGGACCATCGTGCACGCGCGTCCACGTTGCAATCACATTGGGTTACACGCCGATTACAACGGGAACCATGGGGCCGCCGCTCAGGCGCGCGCAGTCTTGGGCTTATGCAAGCAGATCGCATCGCCCCACCTCAACATGACCGTAAAAAAACAGCGGCGCGCAAATGCAGATCACGCGAAGGCCTAATTTTTTTATTCTCGGCGCACCCAAATGTGCCACCACGTCGATGTCAGTCTGGCTGCGCGGTCATCCCGATATTTTTATGCCGGCCAAAAAGGAACCGCATTTCTTCAATACCGACGACCGACAAGGAATAACCGGGCTCAAGCAATACGAGCAGCTGTTTTCATCTGCGAGGCCGCGGCACCACGCAATCGGTGAAGCGTCCGTTTGGTATCTCTCATCGGCGACAGCGGTCGACAATATCCTCCGATATCAGCCGGATGCACGCTTTATGGTAATGGTGCGAAATCCGCTGGAGATGGCGCCCGCACTGCATGCGCAAATGGTGATTTCCGGTCACGAAAATGTGCGCGACTTCGCCGCAGCATGGATGCTCCAGGAGGATCGCCGATACGGTCGCAAATTGCCGAGTTTTGGCTGGTCTCGTCGGCGACTTCAATATGGCGAGGTGTGCTCGCTTGGTGCGCAATTGGAGCGATTGCTCGCTCGCGTTTCGGCCGAGCGTGTGGCTGTTACCGTGCTTGATGACCTCTGCGCCGATGCACGTAAAGAATATTTGTGCATACTAAAATTTCTTGGCGTGGCGGACGACGGGCGAACCGGTTTTCCGATCCATAACGACGCCCGCGCCTCATTGCTTCCGGGCTTTAACCGCGTCCTCAACCTGCTCGGCGAGGCTAAATACCAATTAGGCATGAGACACGGTCTGGGTATGCTCGAAAGCATCGAAAACATCAACCAGATCAGAAAACAGCGAAAGCCGGTTCCGCCAGAATTGAGGCGACAAATGGCTTCGTATTTCGCGGCAGACATCAAAGTATTGGAAGGCCTACTGGATCGCGATTTCCGGCATTGGCTCGTCTGAGATCACAAAGGGTCGTAAGTGAACGCATATCAGCCGGCCAAAAGGCGAACCCGCCAGTGCAATGCTAAATGCTAGTTGCTGCTGCATTTTGGCATCGCATAGGCATGAAACAGATGTCATCGTCCGCCCGGACCGGCTTCTCTGTCGAGGTTGAGGTCGCCAGCATCCTAGCTATTCCGCAGCGGCGCGGGCGGCGCGCCGCCGCGCATTCGGATCGAGCAGACGCTTTCGAAGCCGGATCGATTTTGGCGTGACTTCGACGAGCTCGTCGTCGGCGACATAGGCGATCGCCTGTTCGAGGCTCATCAGGATCGGCGGGGTCAGCCGCACCGCTTCGTCTTTCGCAGTCGTGCGGATATTGGTCAGCTGCTTGCCCTTCAACGGGTTGACGTCGAGGTCGTTGCCGCGGGTGTGCGCGCCGATAATCATTCCCTGATAGACCTGCGCCCCCGGTTCGATGAACATCGGCCCGCGCTCTTCGAGATTCCACAGCGCATAGGCGATTGCGACCCCGTCGGCGGTCGACACCAGCACGCCGTTGCGGCGGCCTTCGACCGGACCCTTGTGCGGCGCGTAGCCGTGAAACACCCGGCTCACCACGCCGGTGCCCCGCGTATCCGCCAGAAACTCGCCCTGATATCCGATCAGCCCACGTGTCGGCCCGAGAAAGGTCAGACGCAATTTGCCGCCGCCCGACGGGCGCATCTCCTGCATTTCCGCCTTGCGGCGGGCGAGTTTGTCGACGACGATGCCGGCGAATTCTTCGTCGACATCGACGACGATCTCCTCGATCGGTTCAAACCGTTGGCCGGTTACCGGGTCAGTCGTGAACAATACCCGCGGGCGCGAGATCGAAAGTTCGTAGCCTTCGCGCCGCATCGTCTCGATCAACACGCCGAGCTGCAATTCGCCGCGACCGGCAACCTCGAATGCCTCCTTTTGCGCGCTTTGGGTGACGCGGATTGCGACATTGCCCTCAGCCTCGCGAAACAGCCGCTCGCCGATGACGCGTGACGTTACTTTCGACCCTTCGCGCCCGGCGAGCGGGCTGTCGTTGACCGAAAAGGTCATCGCCAAGGTCGGCGGATCAATCGGATCAGCCGGCAGCGGCGTTTCGACTTCGGGAGCGCAGATCGTGTCGGCGACAGTGGTCAGCGCCAAGCCGGCGACGGCGATGATGTCGCCGGCTTGCGCCTCCTCGATCGGGCGGCGTTCGAGACCGCGAAAGGCCAGCAATTTGGTCAGCCGCGCCTGCTCAACGAGACGACCGTCACGCCCCAAGGATTTGACCGGCATGTTGAGCCGCGCGGTTCCGGAATGGATAAGCCCGGTCAGCACCCGGCCGAGATAAGGGTCGTAGTCCAAGGTCGTCGCCAGCATCGCAAACGGCGCGTCGGGGTCGGCCCGCGGCGCCGGCACATGCGACAGGATCAGCTCGAACAGCGGGGCGAGGTCGCGGCGCGGAGCGGCGAGATCATCGACCGCCCAGCCGCTGCGCCCCGAGGCGAATAGTGTCGGGAAATCGAGCTGCGCGTCGCTCGCATCAAGTGCCGCGAACAGGTCAAAGACCTGGTTGTGGACTTCGATCGGGCGGGCATCGGGCCGGTCGACCTTGTTGATCACGACAATCGGACGCAGCCCCTGCCGCAGGGCTTTGCCGACCACGAATTTGGTTTGCGGCATCGGTCCTTCGGCGGCGTCGACCAGCACCAGCACACCATCGACCATGTTCAGAATGCGCTCGACCTCGCCACCGAAATCGGCGTGACCCGGCGTGTCGACGATGTTGATGCGGACCTCGCGCCATACGACCGAGGTGCATTTGGCGAGGATCGTGATGCCGCGTTCGCGTTCGAGTTCGTTCGAATCGAGGGCGCGCTCGGCAACCTGCTGATTGGCGCGAAACGCACCCGACTGGCGCAGCATCGCATCGACCAGCGTCGTCTTGCCGTGGTCGACATGAGCAATGATCGCAATGTTGCGGATATTCATGGTTTCCAAAGCAGATCCGCGCCCCAAGGGGCGCGGCTTTGATCAACAGGTTTGCTGTTTCGCTGTTTCTGCAGCGAATTTACAGCGCGTGTCTAAAGCCCTTTTGCTGCGGCGACGAGCTCGGAGAGGCTGCGCTCGGGCCGGGCGCCGAAATGGCTGATGATCTCGGCGGCGCACAAGCTACCGATCTCGCCGCAGATGGGAAGCGGCAATCCGCGGGTCAACCCATAGAGAAACCCAGCCGCATAAAGGTCGCCGGCCCCGGTGCTGTCGACGACCCGCGCCACAGGCGCCGCCGCGATCTGATATGCCTCGCCATTGGTGAGAATGACGCTGCCTTGGGCGCTACGCGTCAGCGCCGCGATCGCGACCTGGCCGCGCACGGCGGCAGCGGCAGTGGCGAAATCCCGGGTTTCGTAGAGCGAACATATCTCGATTTCATTGGCGAAGAGGATGTCGACATGGCCGGCGACGAGGTCGCGGAACGCGGCGCGGTGGCGTTCGACGCAGAACGGATCGGAGAGCGACAGCGCCACCTTGCGCCCAGCGGCATGCGCGATCGCGGCCGCCTTGCGGAACGCCTGCTGCGCCAAAGGCGGGTCGAACAGGTAACCTTCGAGATAGGTCACCTGGGCGGCGCCGACAAGGTCGGGATCGATGTCGTCCGGACCCAACCCGACGCAGGCGCCGAGATAGGTGTTGCCCGTGCGCTGCCCGTCGGAGGTGACGAGGAACAGGCAGCGCGCGGTGGCGGGGCCGCTCGTCGCAGGCGGCGTCTCGAACCGCACGCCCTGCGCAGTCATATCATGGCGATAGACCTCGCCCAACAGATCGTCGCGCACCTTGCCGATAAAGGCGCAGTTGCCTCCGAGCGAGGCGATGCCGGCCATCGTGTTGCCGACCGATCCGCCCGAGGCCTCGATCGCCGGCCCCATTATGTGATAAAGCGCCGCGGCGCGGTCGGCATCGATCAGTGCGATCGTCCCCTTGACCAGCCCCTCTTGTTCGAGAAATGCCTCGTCGGCATGGGCGAGGACATCGACAATGGCATTGCCGATCCCGACGACATCGATTGTGGGTTGATTCATCTGGATATTCACCAGGCTGGACGAGGGCGGGAAATATACCCGCGTTCTACACGCCGGCAAGCGCCCGACCAATGCGGCGTACCAGAACATAATGCCGAAGACGACCAGGATCGTTTTTGTCGATGACGTGATTAATTATGATGCTCGCCCATGGCTCGGTTAAGGCGGGAGCCGCCCGGCGAAGAGCAGGCATTCGCCGCAGGACGATTTTCGGGTCTTGCCCACATTGGCGGAAGACAGTGCAACGATGGTATCGCCATCATGAAACGAGGCAGATTGCTGATCGTCGCTGGTTTCTTGTCGGGCCTGGCCCTTTCGGCCGCCGATGTGGCGCATGGCGCGACAATCGCTGCCGAACCGGTCGGCCCCGGCGAATTCTCTCTCGCGGCGGGCTTTGACCCGCGCGCTGCGGAACCAAGCGCGGGAGCCGAAGCAACCGACAGCGGGACGGCTCCGATCCCCGTTTCCTGCGTCGGCGACCCCGACGAGCCCGAGCGCAGAAGCGCCCTTTGCACTGACGCAGCAGTCGGAAACCTTGCCGACGCCGGCTTCCCGTTGATCGGTTCCACATCGCGTCCGTCCGCCGATCTCGGCGCTGCAGCGCCCGCTATGTCCGCGACGTCTGCGGTTTTGTCGACCGCGCCAATGCAGACGCCGTTCGCGGGTGTGTGGTCGATGGCGAATGGCGGATCGGTCCAATTCATGGCCGAGATGGACCCGGGGCCGGTGAAGACCCGCGTCGACTTCGCCGCCCTTCATAAGGGCAGCCGCCGGACCGATTATGCGATTGCAGCACTCGCGGCATTTGGCGGGCTGTTCGGCGGATGGCTGCTTGTGAGCCGGCGCCGCCGTGCTGCCCTGGTCCGCCACAGGAGCAATCGCCATCGCGGAGCGACGGGGCTACTCAGAACCGATTGACCACCGTGTAGATCAAATAGGCGAACAGGATCGCACCCAGTAAAAGAAGCATCGCAACGAGCGTAATATCGAGACCGGCCCCTGGTCCGGATCGAACCTCCTCGGCGTCTATCGCAAATGAGGTCTTGCGAAAGCGGATCGCAGCAAACGCCATCATCACACCGCCGAGCACGATCAACAGCAGACCTGCAATAGTCCCGACAACCTCGCTCCCCGTCGGCACCGACCGCGCACCCAAGGACTGGGCGGCGATCCTCAGAAACAGGTCGAATTTTTGCACCAGAAAGCCAAACGCCATGATCGCGATCGCGGTCCGAACCCAGGCGAGAAACGTCCGCTCATTCGCCGCGTGGTCGCTGTATCGCTCAATCATCGGCGCGACGCCCTAGAGATCATGCTTTGGTCATATCGAGACCATGGCTTGCCGCTGATGAGATGCGGCCCGGAGGCAGATTGCGGAGTCATCGAGACCAGAATTGCGTCGGTTCATTACGTCTCAATCAAACTCCGCATGGTCGCAATATGTTCGCGCTCACCACCTCGCCTTACTGTGCAGTGTGTCACCAGAGCAACACGAGCGGCGCGAGATGCGGTGATTGCGGCCGCCTTGGCGAGTGGGCCAATCGAAGGAAGCTGGAACCGGGCAGCGGGAGCTTTGTTCTACCGGAGGCGAGGGTCGGTGCGTAAGGGCCAATGCGCCCAACGGCGTGATCCTCGAGCGCTCATATAGGTTCGCACAACTTTTCACAAATCGTGGCAAAAGGTCCGCGCTCGTCCTCTGCGCGAACTGAGTGCCCCCTCGGCGAGGTCCTCGGCATGGCTCAGTTTCGTCGCGGCGGCAAACTCGTTCACCGTCGCACAGCCTCGAATGCGGTCTCGCTCGACGCGCTCAATTTCCTGCTGGCCGATGTGCGGGGCGCCCTCGGGCCCTACCTCAATGTTTTCCTGGTAACCCAGCAGCACTGGAATCAGGCCGCGGTCGGATTGGTGACGACCGTCGGTGGGTTGCTTGGATTGGCGGTCCAGACCCCGATCGGCGGTCTGATCGACGCCACCCGCGCCAAGCGCGCGCTGGTTGTGGTGGCGTTGGCGGCACTGGCCATGGGGGCGGTGACAATCTTTGCGGCGCCGTATTTCTGGCCGGTCATGATCGCCAATTCGATGATGTCGGCGGTCGGCGACGTGTTTGGCCCGGCAGTGGCGGCACTGACTCTGGGGCTCTATGCGCGCGAGGCTCTGGCTCGCCGAATGGGGCGCAACTCCGCCTTTGATCATGCCGGCAATGTCGCGATTGCCGCGGCGGCGGGTGCCGTCGGCTGGGCGGTCTCGCAGCGCGCGGTGTTTCTGCTGGTGCCGCTCTTCGCCGTGCTCGCGAGCTTTGCGGTGCTGTCTATCCCAGCGGCGGCGATCGACCATGTTCGAGCGCGCGGTGGCGAAAAGGAGAATGACGGTAAGCCCCAGCCTTCCGGTT
>JAFAOB010000471.1 GCA_019238055.1 Alphaproteobacteria bacterium | reverse complement strand
ATTTTTCTTCCTTTTCAGCCGTGTGCACACCGCCGCTCCGGCATCACCGCCATATCTCCACTCTTTATGATATCGTAATGAAACTAATTCTTCTATAATAACACTTAGGGTCAGCTTCAAGTCAGTATCACTTGCGACCCGTGGCGGATGCTGTCGTATATATGCTCGATCCGAAAACTTGGAGGATAATCGACTGGCCCGCCGACCACCCGCCGGTCGTCGTTGTTGTGGTGGATACCGAAGCTGATTTCGATTGGACGCGCGGCCCACATCGCAATGCACGGGGTGTGGCCTCGGTCAAAGATCAGAAACTGACTCAGCCGATTTTTGAACGGTACGGGGTGCGTCCGACGTTTGTGCTCGATTTTCCGGTGAGCAGCATGCAGGAAGGCTATGAGTTCGTGCGCGACCTATATCGTTCAGGTGGTTGTGTAATAGGCGCACATTTGCAGCCCTGGGATAATCCGCCTTTTGTCGAACCCATCACCGACAGAAACTCGTACCCGGGGAATCTCCCTATCGAACTTGAGCGAGAAAAATTGGCTCGTTTGACATACACCATTGAAAAAAACATCGGGATAAGGCCGCGCATATACAAGGCGGGCCGATATGGTGTAGGGCCGGCGACGGCGCAAATTCTTGCTGAACTCGCTTATGAAATCGACGTGAGTGTCGTTCCCGGCACCAACCTTTCAAGTAAGTTCGGCCCGGATTTTTCGCGCTGCGGTGCACGTCCATACTGGTTCGGCCATCATCCACAATTACTAGAGATCCCATTGTCGATCGGCTATACTGGTCTCCTCGCTTCGTTCGAAGTAGTAGCACGTCTACTTACGATGGATGACCGTTTAAAGATTCTACACATCCCAGGAATGCTTGCTCGTTTAGGACTGATTGAGCGGATCACACTTACGCCGGAAGGCATTTCCTTTCCGGAGCTGCGCCGTCTGACTCGTGCATTATTGCGGAATGGGCATCGTGTATTTAGCTTTACTTATCATAGCCCTTCTCTTGCGCCGGGGAATACGCCTTATGTGCGTAAGATGGCAGACTTGCGTGCTTTTCTGCGCCGTATTGAACAGTATTTCGAATTCTTTATGGGGGAACTCGGAGGCCGAGCGGCCACTCCGTTCGAGGTCAAGGCAATCGCCGAACAATGCATCGGCAACCCCGTAATCACCGCAAATGCTGAAGTGAAGTCGTCGTCGATGAAGAACGATTAGACCCGTTGTTCGCCGAGGGATCGGCGACTCTGTCTCTCAACTTGCAGAATATGGAGAGTTTGCCGGCTCAGCCGGCGCAGACCCTCATGTATGACGCCAGCAGACTGCTCAGTCAGCGTCCAAGCGAGCGCCTGTGGGGCTATGATGCGCATGGTCGTGCCGCGCATAATGCAGGCGCAACAGATCCTTGCCGTAATCGTTGCCATTGGGGGTGCGCACGATAGTGTGGATATGATCGCGCGAGGGCTTGTCATTGTCGAAGACGATGCCCGACTGGTGATCGAACTCGACCAGGATTACCGGGCTCAGGATGCGATAATAGAACGGGCTGGTATCGTCAAATGGCCCAACCCAAGCAAACCGCGTCTCCGGCAAGTGCCGTTTCGCATCGGCATAGCGGATTTCAGCATGTCCCGGACGGATGCGGCCGGTATAAACCCCGAGCAGCGCGTCGAGCCGGTCGCGGCCCTCATCGGACAACTCGTCATAGCGGATCCCGGCGGGATCGATGCGCCGATTGTCATTGAACGCAGCAGTCAGCAATTCCGAGGGTAGATCGATCCCGATTATGGCGCGCTGCCGCTCATCGGCCGACAATGATCGCATCAGAGCGTGGCCTTGCTCCTCCTCGCGGGCGAACACGCGGGTGCCCGCATATTTGCCAAAGCGGGCGAGGACCGGCTCGGACCCCATGAAAGTCGGGGTGACAACGAGCTGATCACCGAGCACAAAGCAATTGATGTTCAGATGATGCCCATCGATCTGCCATCCCCAAGGCGCATCCGGCGCGGGCGTGCCAAAAATGCTGACCCAATAGAACCATTCACTGTATTCGTCGGGCTTGCCGGTGATCTCGAGGGCGTGCTCGTTGAGCCTCATGACATCGCGGGCGGTTTGATAGCCTGACGGGCTGAGACTTTCGCGTAGCAGACCGAGTGCCGCCGCGCGCTGATCACTGCCGAGATCGGCCAGGCACACACCATGGCGCATCAGCCAGGGGTGGATGTTTGACCACATTCGCCAAGCCTCGTCGTCGACCGCAAAGCACGCCCTTTGCCGTTGCTCCGGCGTGAGCATCGCGAGGAGCGAGCGCGCCGCCTCGACGAGCGGTATCAGCGGCATGCCGGTCTTTTGCATGGCGAAGACCCCCGTCGCGATATGATTGCCGACGGCCACCCCGCGAAAGGGTTCGGCAAGACCAGCCCGGGCCCGGTCGAGCATCGGCTGCATGCGCGGCGGCAAATCAAATGGTCGGATCGCGGGCGTGGGGGGCCGTTCTCGCAAGCCGAACTGGGCGGATTCTCCTGCCATTTTAGGGCATTCCTCAGTCGTGGGGTACCGATGATCTAGTCGAGCCACGAGAGGCCAGCAAGGGCGACCCGCACCCGGCACTGGGCGATGCTGCTTGTGCTCGCCCAAAAGCGGGTTTTGGCGGTTTGTCGGGAGCTTCAACGACGATTTGACCAATTTCGGATTGGCTATCATCGACGTTTCTGTCGTGAATTGGGTGACCTCGACAATCCTTTATCGCGCGAATGGCTGGGATGACCTGCCGGCGGTTCCTCTGTAGTCCGATCGGGGCCCGCCGCTCTTCGGATTGGCCACAGCGATACGTGCGACGTCCCTCAGCGCAGCGTGCTTGCCGCTGCGGTCTCAACGGACCCGACATCGGTTCGATTCCACCAGCTGCCACCCAAGGCCTGAAACAAGGCGGCGGTATCGGCGAGGCGAGTGGCTTGCGCCTGGGCGACATTGGCCAGCGCCGTTTGATAAGTGCTCTCGGCCGTCAGCAGCCCGAGATAATTGATGGCGCCGAGCTGCAGCTGGTGGCGCGTGATGTCGAGGCTATCGGCCGCCGCTTTTTCGGCGGCAACCGCGGCCTTCAGCGTATCGGCATCGGCTTCCAACGCATGCAAACTGTCGGCGACGTTCTGGAAAGCGCCGAGCACGGTGCTGCGATATTGCGCCGCCGCCTGATCGAAAGCGGCGACGGCAGCGCGCTGCTTGTGCAGCAATGTGCCGGCATCGAATACGGTCTGGGTCACATTGCCGGCCAATGTCCAGAACACATTGCCGGGTACGGCGAGGCTCGAAAAGGTCAATGCTGTGGTGCCGGCGTTGCCGGTGAGCGAGAATTGCGGCAATCGCGCGGCAACGGCAACGCCGATTTCGGCGCTCGCTGCATGCATTTGCGCCTCGGCGGATCGGACATCGGGGCGTTGCTCGACGAGCTTCGACGGCAGGCTGACCGGCAGGTCGCGGGGCAGTTGCAATTTGGCGAGATCAAAGGTTTCGGCTGGGGCTTGGCTCGGGAAGCGGCCGAGCAAGGCCGTCAGCAGATCACGTTGAGCCGAAAGCTGTTTCTGCAACGGCGGCAGCAAGGCCTGTGCCTGAGCCAGTGCCGCTTCCTGCGCGGCGACATCGGCGCCGGCGACCGCGCCCAACGCGAGCTGGCGACGCAGAATGTCGAGCGCCTCGCTATCGACCTTGATGATTTCCTCGGTCGCTGCGATTTGGCCGCGCAGCGAGGCTTCCTGCACTGCTGCAGCGACGACGTTCGAGGTCAGCGTCAGATAGGTGGCCTCAAGCTGGAAGCGCTGTGCCTCGGCGGTCGCGACCAGCGATTCAATCTGGCGCCGCGTGCCGCCGAACACATCCGGGGCGTACGAGACCGTCACCGGGGCGGTAAACAGGCTGTAGTAGAAAATATTAGCTGAGGGTACCGGCGCCAAGCTGGCGGGGCTCTTGGCGCGGGTTGGCGAAAAGCCGATGGTAGCGGTAGGATAGAGTGCGCCTTGCTGGGCGTAAACCTGCTCCCAGGCCTGGCGCAGTGCCGCCTGTGCCGCAGGCAGGGTTGGATTGGCGGCGATTGCCTGCTCAACCATTGCGTTAAGCGTCGGCGAATTAAACAGGGTCCACCATTGGCCGGGAATATCGAGACCCTGCACAAAGCGCTGCGCCTCGCCCTCGGCAATCGGCGCCGACACGGTCTGCGCCGGTAATGGTTGCGGAGAGTACCCGCTGACATCAGGCGGTGCTGGCCGCTTGAAATCAGGGCCGACCGCACAGCCCGGCAGCGACAGTGCCATGCCGAGCCACACCGCGCGACACAGTCCCTGGGAGAGCTTTGCCACGACGCCTATTCGGCCGGTGCGGGGCCGGGTTCGGTCATTACCGCCGGTTGCTGTCGGCGGGAGAAGATGTCGATCAGCACCGGTAGAACGATCATGATCAGGACCGGCGCCAGCAAAATCCCGCCAACCACGACGAGGGCCAACGGCTTTTGCACCTGACTGCCAATCGCGGTCGATATTGCTGCCGGCAACAGGCCAACGCAGGCCGCGGCACAAGTCATGACAACCGGCCGCATCTGCACTTCGCAGGCGCGGCGGATCGCACCGTCGCGCGCCATCCCGTCAAATATCAGCTTGTTGAAATACGAGATCACGATGATCCCATCCATCGCCGAAATGCCGAACAGGGCGACAAAGCCGATCGCTGCCGATACGCTGAACGGCGTGCCGGTCAGGAACAGGGCGAAGATCCCGCCCACCAGCGCCATCGGCATGACGCTCGCCGCCAGCGCGGTATCGGCAATCGAACCAAAATTGACGAACAGTAACACGCCCATCAAGGCGAGACTCAGCGGCACAGCCACCAACAGCCGCCCGATGGCTTCCTGCAATTCGCCGAACTCGCCAACCCATTCAAGCCGATAACCGGGCGGCAGCCGCACCTCCGACGCGATCCGCTGCTGCGCCTCATCGACGGCGCTGCCGAGGTCGCGCCCCCGCACACTGAATTTGATTGGGATATAGCGCTCCTGGTTCTCGCGATAGATGAACGAGGCGCCGGAAACGAGCTTCACATCGGCGACATCGGTCAATGGGATCGGCACGATGCCGTTGCCGTTTGGGCTTGGTGCGCTGATTGTGATCCGGCGGATTGCCGACAGGCTTTGGCGGTATTTTGGCGCCAGCCGCACGATCATCGGAAAATTGCGGTCGCTGCCCTCTTCATAAAGATTGCCGGCGGCTTGCCCGCCGATCGCCGCCGAGATCGTGGCATTAACGTCGCCGGGACTAAGCCCATAGCGTGCGGCACGGACCCGGTCGATATCGATCCGTACCGTCGGCTGGCCCAATGAATTAAAGACGGCAAGGTCGGTGATCCCCGGCACCTTTGCCATGACGTCCTTGATCCGGTCGGCGGTTCGTTCCAGTGCCCCAAGATCGTTGCCAAACAGTTTGATCGAATTCTCGCCTTTGACGCCTGAGGCGGCTTCTTCGACATTGTCCTCGATGTATTGTGAGAAGTTGAATTCCACGCCTGGAAATTGCGCTCCGAGCGCATGGTTCATCTGTCGCGTCAAATGGTCCTTATCGATCCCGGATGGCCATTCGGCAAACGGCTTCAGCGGCACAAAAAACTCGGCATTGAAAAATCCGGTGGCGTCGGTGCCATCATCGGGCCGGCCATGCTGCGAGACAACAGTCACGACTTCGGGGAAGCTGCCGATAAGGCGCCGCATGCGGTTGACGTAGCCATTGCCTTCCTCGAGCGAGATCGAAGGCGGCATCGTAGCCCGGATCCACAGATTGCCCTCTTCGAGATGCGGCAGAAATTCGAGACCGAGACCGCGCACCGCGACCAGTGCTAAGCCAAAGATGATGGCCGCACTCCCCAAGGTCACGATCCGGTTTGCCAGAGCAAATTCGAGGATCGGACGATAGAGGCGACGCAACCCGCGGACCAGGAAGGTTTCGGCTTCCTCAATCCCGACTGGCAGCAAGATGGCGCTGAGGGCCGGTGATACCGTGAAGGTCGCGATCAGCCCGCCCAAAATGGCGTAGGCATAAGTCCGCGCCATCGGGCCGAAGATGTGACCCTCGACTCCCGATAGGGTGAACAGGGGTACAAAACCGGCGATGATGATCGCCGCCGAGAAGAAGATCGCGCGATTGACCTCGACTGCGGCACGAAAAATCGCGCCGAGTTTGCCGGTCAGCCCGGCGCTGCGGGCAATTCCTTCAGGTACCAGTGCCTCGTCGGTCGACCCCGCCCGCAGGTGACGAAAGATGTTTTCGATCATGATGACCGTGGCGTCGACGACGAGCCCAAAGTCGATCGCCCCGACCGATAGCAGGTTCGCCGACTCGCCGCGCACCACCAAAATCGTCACGGCAAAAAACAAAGCAAACGGAATCGTTGTCGCAACAATGATTGCGCTACGCAAATTGCCCAAAAACCCCCATTGGATCAAAAAAATTAATAAAATCCCGAGAATCATATTATGAAGAACGGTGCGGGTCGTGACTTCGATCAGTTCGGTGCGGTCATAGATCTTCTCGATATGGACGCCGGGCGGGAGGATATTGGAAGCGTTGATCTTGGCGACCTCGGCTTCGACGCGACGTATGGTCGGCAGGCTTTGCTCGCCGCGCCGCATCAGGACAATCCCCTGGACGATGTCGTCGTGATCGTCCTGACCGGTGATCCCGAGCCGTGGCAGGTGGCCGATCGTCACCGTCGCAACATCGCCGATGCGCACCGGAGATCCATTGTTGGCGCTGACCATCGTGTCGCGGATCTGGGAGATCGAGTGGATCAGTCCGACGCCGCGTACGATTGCTGCTTGCGGGCCGAAATTGATGGTCTCGCCACCGACATTGATATTGCTGTTGTTAAGCACCTGCAACAATTGTTGTAGGCTGACGCCGTATTCGAGCAGGCGGTCGAGATCGACCGTGATCTCATAAGTCTTGGTCTTGCCGCCCCAGCCGGTCACATCGATGACCCCAGGGACAGCCTTGAAATGCCGTTCCAGAATCCAGTCTTGAATGGTCTTCAGATCGGTGACGCTAAAACCCGGCGGACCGACGACGCGGTAGCGATAAATTTCGCCGATCGGGCTTTCCGGCGAAATCTGCGGCGAGGCACCGTTTGGCAACGGTGAGAGCTGCGACAGCCGATTGATGACCCACTGCTCGGCCTCGTCATAGGTGAAGTCATAGGTGAACTGCACCTTGACGTCGGACAGGCCGAACAGCGAGATCGTGCGCACCGCGGTCACGTGTGGGATGCCGGCCATCTGGATCTCAATCGGGATCGTGATGTAGCGCTCGATTTCCTCGGCCGATTGACCGGCGTTCTGAGTCACGATGTCGACGAGCGGCGGCACCGGGTCCGGGTAGGCCTCGATGTTGAGCTTGCTGAAACTGACGAGCCCGGCCGCCAGCAAGAACAACAGCAGGAGCAGGATCAGCACGCGCTGCTTCAGCGCAAAGGCGACGACATTATCCATGACGATCCGAGCGGGCGCAGGTGATCAGTCGCCGATGGCGGCGCGATCGATGAACAAGGTGCCCGAGGTCACGATCTTCTCGCCGGCAGCAAGCCCATCGAGCACCTCGACCATATCATCACTGGCTTCGCCGATGCGGATCGTGCGCGAGACGATCGCGCGGTCGGGGCGCACAACCCACACCCGGGCAGTATCGCCTTCGTAGACGATGGCGTTCTCCGGCACTGCCGGTCGGGTCGCGGCGGGTCCGGTGATGATGCTGAAGCGCGCGAACATCCCGGGTTTCAAGGTTCCGTCCGGGTTCTCGACATCGGCGCGCACCGGCAACCGATGTGTGTTGGCATCGATCGACGGTGCGATCCACGAAATCTTCGCCTTGAAGACGCGCCCAGGAAATGCCAGCACCCGAACTTCAAGCGGCTCGCCAATCCGGATCAGCGGAGCATCCGCCTCGCGGACATTGGCGACGAGCCACACCGTCGACAAATCGCCGATCGTATAGACCGGGTTCGACGCGCCCGATTGGATTGACTGGATATTCTGGCCAAGCCCGACCTGGCGCTGGGTTACGGTGCCGGCAATCGGCGCGACCACATAGGCAACCGGTTCCATGTTCAATGGCACGCCATTTTCGATCGCATTGATCTCCCGGTCGCTCTTGCCGAGAATGCGAAGCCGGTTGCGCACCGCCGCGAGCGCGATTTCCTGGGCGCTCAAATTATTCTGGGCGGTGGCGAGGTCCGTCTGGCTCTGCTGCCAATCCTTTAGCGCTCCGCCTTTGGCGAGGTAGAGCGCGTGCTGCCGCTGCTCGGCGGTGGCGGCGAGCCTGAGCTGCGCCCGTGCCGTCTTCAAGCTCGCGGCCGCGGTCACGAGATCGTTTTGGCCTTGCACGAACTCGCTCGCCTCGACCGCCATCAACGGAGCGCCCCGCTCGACATGGTCGCCGAGCTTGGCGATCAGCCGAATGACGCGGCCGGAGTAGGGCGAAAAGACTGGGGTTGTCAGATCGTCGTCAATCGCAATATTGCCTTCGGTCACCCGTTCGGGGTGAAAGGTCGCGGGCCGCACCGTCGCGACATTAATTCCGCTCCATTGCTCTTTTGTGGGTCGGAAGCTGCCAGGCTCGGCGGACCGGTTTTCATTCCCAGGCGGGCTGGCCAGCGGCGAATCCACCAATTGGACACTATCGATAGCGAGTAGGAGCCCAAGCCCGAGTGCCGCGACAATCGCCCATTGCACGGCAGCCGGCAGGTATGGCGCCGCTGACGGCCGCAAGGGCGGGATCGGCTTTGTCATTGCGACTGACAGGGGGCTTTACGAATAATCGTGACCATCGTGAATTACCACGCAGCTCTCTCATAGACGGGAGCAATCTACGCCTCGATCTATGGCACTTCGATGGCAATCGGCGACCACTGTCGGCAGCAGTGCCAGCTCGAGGCTTTATACCGAAGCGGCTGTCATCGTCCACTACACCGATTCGGGTAAATTAGGCGCTCGGGCCAGAGGTCCCGCCGAAGCTGCTTCCGACTGCACGCGGGATAGAATGCGAGGCCGCGGTTGCGAAGCTCCGAGGGATGCGGCAATGGTCGTCCGGTGCTGCTTCTTGAGCGATCTAGAGTCGGGCGTTTTGCTTTTGGCGATGTCAGCTGCCGCTGCGCGCTTGATCGATTGCGGGCGCTATCGGGTCTGGCGGCGATCGGGCTGTTCGGCTGGCCGGTTGTTGGCGCCGCGCAGATGGCGGCTCCGACCCCGCAACCGCCCGGCATCCCGGTCACCCCGGAACAGGCCGCGCAAATAGAGATCCAGAATTGGGCTGTTCACGAACAGGCGACGGTCACCTGGATGCTGCAGCCGGCTTTCCGGGCGCCGTACACCGGGCCTCAAAGCCTGCAACCCAACGCCAACGGCCGGGAAACCGTCGACGCCACATTGTATGCGGGGTTCCGGCCATGGCCGGGCGGCGAAATCTGGATCAATCCGGAGGTCGATCAGGGATTCGGCCTCAGCAATACGTTCGGGGTGGCGGGATACCCGAGCGGCGAGGCCTACAAGCTCGGCAAGGCATATCCCTATGTACTGGTCCAGCGCGGTTTCCTGCGCCAGACGATCGATCTCGGCGGCGCAACCGAAAGGCTCGAGCCCGATTTGAACCAGCTCGGCGGCGCCGAGACCGCCAACCATCTCGTCTTCACGATCGGCAAATACTCGGTCGTCGACATTTTCGACACCAACAAATACGCGCACGATCCGCGTAACGACTTTCTAAACTGGTCGATCATTGACATGGGTTCGTTCGATTATGCGGCGAATTCCTGGGGTTATAGCTATGGTGGCACAGCCGAGTGGCGCCACCATTGGTGGACATTCAGGACCGGCGTGTTCGATCTGCCGGCTCGGCCGAACAGTGATGCGCTATCGCCAAACTTTGCGCAGCTGCAATTCGTGACCGAATTGGAGGCGCGGTATCATCCCTGGGATCAACCCGGCAACCTCAAGCTCCTCTATTGGATCGTGCGCGGCAATCTCGGAACCTATCTCGACGCGATTTCGCTCGGGGAGGCAGTCGGCGAGCCTCCCTCGACCGCAGGGGTTCGCACGCAGCGCACCAAAGACGGTATCGGGCTCAACCTTGCCCAGCAGATTGCGCCCGATCTTGGGGTCTTTGCCCGCGCGAGCGTATCGCAAGGAACGGTCGAGGAGATCGCTTTCACCGACATCAACCGATCAATCTCGGGCGGTCTCTCCCTTGGCGGCTCGCGCTGGGGTCGACCAGATGACACCTTCGGATTGGCCGGCGCGATCAACCGCATCTCGCACCAAGGAAAATTATATCTCGCCGCCGGCGGTCTCGGCGGGATTATCGGCGATGGCGAGCTGCCGAATGCCGGGCCCGAACAGATCCTCGAAACCTACTATCGGCTCCCAATACTCGGCTTTGCCCATGTCGCGTTCGACTATCAGTTCATCAACAACCCAGCCTATAACCGCGACCGCGGTCCGGTATCGGTCTTTATCCTGCAGCTACACCTGCAATACTAAACCCTGAACCCTGTCGCGGGATGCGAGACGAGCCTCAATGAGAAAATCGGCCCAGCATCAGATCGGCGGAAGAAGAGCGGTTCATTTTGTTATTGCCGTGCTAGCGGCTTTGGCTGCGGGCGGCTGCGGCGTCCCGCAGCGAGAGACAATTGGCGTTTGGATGCAGCCGGACGAGCATATGGTACCGGCCGCGCCGTGCGCTTTGTATTGCCGCAGCTACCAAGGTTATGAAGTGACCTGGGACGTGCCATATCCCGAGAATCTGAAGCTGGTCAATTTTCGCGCCAGGTGTCGGAATGTTGGGCCGGGCTATCCCTGTGTATTCGACGAGGACATTTATATCGCCGACGACAGCATCGACCATAAGGCGACGGTTCATTGGCGTCACCAGGCAGCGGCAGTGGCGGTTCGGCTGGTTGCCGATGAGATTCAGTAATTCCGCGCGTTCGAGCAATCGCCGCCCTTGTTGCCGCGCGATCGCGGCGTTGCCGGAGCGTTGCTGCAGCATTGCTGCTCGTGGCGGAGTGCATCTGCGGCTTTGCGGGCACGGGGCGAGCACAGATATGGCTCGGTCCGAACGATGTCTGCGCGCCCGACACCTTGCTTGGCGACTGGAACGGGCTACGCAGCGCTTTGGCACCCCACGGGGTCAACTACGGACTGCAGAACCAAACCGAGTTATGGGGTAATTTGACGGGCGGCGTGAAGCAGGGTATCGCCTTTGACGGTCTGTTGACCGCGAGCCTCTGTATCGATCTCGACAAAGCAGCAAACTGGAAGGGGGCAACCTTCTTTGCCAATGGATTCCAAATCTATGGGCCCGAACCGACCCAAGAGCTGGTTGGTGCGCTCCAGCTTGTCAGCGGTATCGAGGCAGCCTACAGCACCAAGCTCTATGATTTATGGTTGGAGCAACAGTTTTTTGATGGCAAGCTCCTGCTCCGTCTTGGACAAGAGGGCGCAAGTGACGAGTTTATGCTGGCCCCATTTGCCGGGATATTTCTGAATTCAAGCTTCGGGTATCCGGCGCTCTTGGCGTTGGATCTGCCTTCGGGCGGGCCTAATTATCCGCTCGCAGTTCCGTTCTTTCGGCTCCTTTACGCTCCCAACGAACAAGTTTCGCTTGTGACGGGGGTTTTCACCGAGGACCCGGCGCCGCCCGGCACCGGCGATCCGCAATTGCGCGACCGTCATGGGACGGCGTTTAGATTGAACGACCACGCGCTATCCTTTGCCGAGCTGTGGTACTCGCCGGCGTTTATGACAGCCCAAGGACTTCCCGGCACCTATAAGCTCGGCGCATGGTTCGCGACCGGGCCGTTCACCGATCCGCTGCATGACACGAATGGATTGTCATTGGTCAATCCGGCGAGCAATGGAGTCCCAGCGACCCATACCGGCAATTACGCTATTTACGGAATCATCAACCAGTTACTATGGCACAAACCCAATACCCAGGCACAGGGGATCGGCTACTTTCTACAGGTCATGCACGCGCCTGACGATCGCGATTTGAGCGATTGGTTCATCGAGGCCGGGCTGAATTGGAAAGGACCGCTCCCCGGCCGGTCGCATGACCAAGCCGGCCTCGCCGTGACCTATGCCGGGATCGGCGCCGCGGCGCGCCAGTACAGCCGAGATCTGATTTTTTACAGCGGCTTGGGCACGCCCTATGCGCAAGGCGAGCCGATCATCGAAGCAACCTATCGTGCGCGTCTTACCCCCTGGTTCAAATTGCAGCCCGATGTGCAATACGTAATCAATCCCGGCGCCGGAATCCCGATACCGGGACACAGCACACCGCTCAAAAACGCGCTTGTCCTCGGTCTGCGAATGACAGTCAATTTTTGACCCTCGCGCGCTGCGCTGGTCGCAGGGCTCCGCTCGCTGCCGGCCGCACACAACGGGAAGCCGACCCTTCGCGCGCAAAGCGGGTGCTGCTATGGCTTTGCGAGAAAAGCCGTGACCAGCTTGCGCGCGGCAGCGGCTGGGGTGCGGGTGCCCATGACGACTTCGGTTTCGAGTGCCGCAAGACGGCCGGCAATGCCCGGGGCGGTGCGCAGATGATCGAGCAGGCCTTGCTCGATTTCCGACCATAGTGCCGCTCGCACCTGCTCGCGTCGGCGCTCCACCCAGGCGCCGGACGCGACGAGCGCATCCCGAAATCGCGCGACGTCGTCCCATACCTCGGCGACGCCGCGATCTTCGAGCGCCGAGATCACCCGCACCGGCACCGCCCATTCGGGGTTCGGCGGGCGGATCAGCCGCATTGCACTCGCGTAATCGGCGGCTGTGCGGGCGGCTGCTTCGGCGAGTTCGCCATCGGCCTTATTGACGAGCACGATATCGGCAAGTTCGACGATGCCGCGTTTGATCCCCTGCAATTCGTCTCCGGCAGCGGGCGGCAAGATCAGCACGAACATGTCGGTCAGTTCGGATACTGCGGTCTCGGATTGCCCGACACCGACGCTCTCGACGATGACCGCGTCGAACCCCGCCGCCTCGCACAACAAAATTGCCTCGCGTGTGCGTCGCGCGGCGCCGCCGCGATTACGCCCGGCCGAGGACGGGCGGATGAAGGCCGCGGGCGAGCGCGACAGCTCCACCATTCGCGTCTTATCGGCAAGAATGGCGCCGCCGCCGCGCTTCGATCCGGGATCGACCGCGAGCACCGCGATCCGACGCCCGCGGGCGATGCCGGCGAGACCGAAGCGCTCGATAAAAGTCGATTTGCCGGCGCCCGGTGGACCCGATACGCCGATGCGAACCCCATCGCCGGTATATGGCAGGGCGGCAGCCATCAGCTGCTCGGCTTCGGCGAAATGATCGGGGCGGCTGGATTCGACGAAGGTTATGGCCCGCGCCAGCGCCCGCCGGTCGCCGCGCCGCAATGCTTCGGCCAGCGAAGATGCCGCCGTCACTCGCTCCGTAACGGAAAGCACGAGCCGTTGCGACGCTTGTGGCGAACGCATTCGATCGAGGCGATTGTCAGAATTTTGTCCACGGTCGTCATCAGGTCGCGCATCCGAAACGGCTTCAACAGATAAACATGTCCGCTCGCTTCGAGCCGCTCCGAATGGCGATGATCGCCGGTTGTAAGGATCACACCACAGCCTTGCGCCCGAGCGATTTCGGCAAGCGCGAAACCATCCTTATCGCCGGGCTGGGTTACGTCGATGACGACAATGTCGTAATCGTCCTCGTCGAGTTTGTCCTCCATCTCGGCGCCGGTTTCGACCGTGGTAAACAAAAACCCCTCTTCGTCGAATGCCTCGCCCAGCAGCTCGCTAATGTGATCGTCATTTTCGACGATCAGCACCTTGCATACTCGCGCCATCTGGTTCCCCGCCATTTTTCCAGGTGTCGTTACCGGACGGCTCACGCCGATGCCAGAGCCGCCTCGCGCCGAGCGGCGTCCTGCTGGCGCAGCCACATCGCCGCATAGACGCCATCGCGCCGCATCAATGCACTATGATCACCGCGTTCGACAATCCGCCCATGATCAAGCACCAGTATCTCCTCGGCATCGATGATCGTCGAGAGCCGATGGGCAATCACAATTGTCGTGCGGTCGGCCGAGAGCTCGGCGAGATTTGCCTGGATTTCGCGCTCGGTGCGCGTGTCGAGCGCCGAGGTCGCTTCATCGAAGACCAGAATCTTCGGCGCCTTCAAGATAACGCGGGCAATCGCGACCCGCTGTTTTTCGCCGCCCGAGAGTTTCAGTCCGCGCTCGCCGACCATCGTCTCGTAACCATCGGGCAGCGAGGCGATGAAATCGTGAATATGAGCAAGCCGTGCGGCCTCTTCGACCGCCGCAGCGGAGGCGCCCGGCCGGCCATAGGCGATGTTGTAGAAGATCGTGTCGTTGAACAGCACCGTATCCTGCGGCACGACGCCGATCGCTCGCCTCAGGCTGTCCTGGCTCACATCGCGAATGTCCTGAGCGTCAATCTCGATCGCACCTCGGTCAACATCCCAAAAACGGAACAACAGCCGGGCAATCGTCGACTTGCCCGCGCCGCTCGCCCCGACGATCGCGACCTTCGCCCCGGGCGGCACGCGGAAATCGACGTCGAACAGGATCGGCCGCCGGCTGTCATAGCCGAAATCGATATGGCGAAACGCAATCGCGGCCGAACCCACCGCCAAAGCCGGCGCCCTCGGTCTGTCGACGGTTTCGGGCCGCACTGCCATCAAGGTCATCATCTGTTCGAGATCGGCGAGCGCCTGTTTTATATTGCGATAAACGACACCAAGAAAATTCAACGGTGTGTAAAGCTGAATCAGGTAGGCGTTGACCAGCACAAAGTCGCCGATCGTCATGACCCGCGCGGCAACACCTCTGCCGGCAAGCAGCATGACCCCGACGAGGCCGACTGCGATGATCATTCCTTGGCCGAGGTTCAGCGCGGCCAAGGTCGTTTCGCTTTTGACCGCGGCATGCTCATAGGCATGCAAAGCGGCATCGTAGCGGCGCGCTTCATGCTCCTCATTGGCGAAATATTTGACGGTCTCAAAATTCAACAGACTGTCGATCGCCTTTGTGTTGGCCTCGCTGTTGCGCTCGTTCATGTCGCGCCGGAAGCGCACCCGCCAATCGGTGACCAAAAAGGTGAAGGCGATATAGAGCACGATCGTGGCCAGCGTGACGGCGGCAAAGGTCCAGTTGTAGAGCCGCCACAGAATTCCGCACGCGATCAGGATCTCGAATAGCGTCGGGATAATATTGAACAGCAGAAACGAAAGCAGAAATTCGACGCCTGCAGTGCCGCGCTCGATCGCGCGCGCGAGCCCGCCCGTGCGCCGTTCGAGGTGAAAACGCAACGACAGACCGTGAACATGGCGAAAGGCCGACAACGCCAGTCGCCGCACGGCCCGCTGTGTCACCTTGGCATAGGCGGCATTGCGCAATTCGTTAAAGCCCTGCGCCATGACCCGTGCGATGCCGTAGGCAACGATCAGCGTTACCGGCACTGCGACGATTACCCGGCCCGGCGAAAGCGCGTCCACCGCATGCTTGTAGAGAAACGGAACCGCGATGTTCAGTAGGCGACCAGCGATCAGAAAGCCGATGGCGAGCACCACCCGCACCCGCAATTCGATCGAATCACGTGGCCACAGGTATGGAGAGAGCGAACGCAGCGCTCGCAGTTCGTGTTTGAGGTGGCCCTTCTGCTGTGGCGGGCCGGGCGTGATCGGCCGGCCGCGCCGGCTCATGCCGCAGGACCGAGCGGCGGCTCAGGCTCGGCGAGCGGGGCGGCGCCGAACCCGCCAAACAGGTTCAGCGCGAGGAAAAAGGCGAGTGCCACGACTACGGCACCACCGAGAAACGGGCTGCCGCGGCCGAGGCCGGCGAACAGGTATCCTGCCATGGGCGGACCGATGATCCGCGCCAGGCTGCCGACCGACTGGGTTACACCCATCACCTGGCCCTGCTCGCCGCCGCCGGCGCGCCGCGAGATCAGGCTGTTCAGCGCCGGCTGGACGAGCCCGAGGCCGATCGCAAGCGCCGCAAAGGCGCCGCCCAGCACTGCCAGATCGCGGGCAAACGGAACGATGACGAGGCCGGCCCCAAGAAGGATGAGGCCGGCGAGCAGCAACCGCTCCTCGCCATAGCGCTTGGTCAGACGACGGGTCAGCCCGCCCTGCATAATCGCCGACAACAGCCCGAGATAGGCAAAGACATAGCCGACTGTCGCCGGACCCCAATCCAATTGCCGCAACGCCCATAACGCAAAGATGCTCTCCATGGCGGCAAAGGCGAGAATGACCAGAAAGAAAATGACGATCAGTCGTGACAAGACCGGGCGGCGCAATGCTCCGAAGATCAAGCCGATGCGGCCTTGCGCCTGCGCAACGCCGCGCCGCTCGACGGGATGGCTCTCGCGCAGCACGAACAGAACCCCGCAGAGTGCTGTGCCCGACAGTGCGGCGGCGAGCCAGGCCGGGGTCGCGAGGTTGGCGCTCGCCGGGTTGTTGCCCGCGAGAAATCCGCCCAATGCCGGGCCAAAGATGAACCCGAGACCAAACGCGGCGCCGATCATGCCCATGCCGTGGGCGCGCTCCTCGGGCTTGGTGATGTCGGCGATATAGGCCTGAGCCGCGGCGATGTTGCCGGCACAGGCGCCGGCAAGCGCGCGAGCAGCGAACAGCATCCACAGCGCATTGGCGGCGCCGAGCCACAGATAAGCGACGGCGGAGGCCGTCATGCTCGCCATCAGCACCGGGCGCCGGCCCAAGTGGTCGCTAAGCCGACCCCATAAGGGTGCCGCCACCAGCTGCATCAGCGAATAGGTCGCGAGCAGCCACGTTACCTCAGGGGCCGTCGCATCAAACCGCACCGCGTAAAACGGCAATAGCGGGATGACGAGACCGAACCCGATCAGGTCGATCAGCACAATGAGAAACAGGGTCGGCATACCGTCCTGATATCGCGCAGCACCCGCAGCAGAACAAGAGACTGATCGCCGCGGGCCAGCCATCCGCCAATCTCCCGGATGCGGCCGGCGAGTGATTGCGTGCGTCAGTCAGGGCCAAATGCTGGCGTGCTGCCAGGGCAGGTACAGGCGACCAAGACGGCTATCCGGGAACTCAGGGTCTTCCGTGGGCGTCTGTGCTCATGGGAGAACAACCATCGAACAGCAGTCAGGAACATGAAGCCCAATAAGATTCCGGATAAGAATTCGAACCGCATCAAAGACCCCGACGACTGGGTTACGGGCGACGAAGAAATGACCGGCGCACAGTCGTCCTATCTTGAGACGCTCGCCGAAGAAGCCCACGAACCGGTTGATCCCGATCTGACCAAGGCCGAAGCCTCAAAGGAGATCGACAGGCTTCAAGCCAAGACCGGCCGCGGCCGCAAATCGTCGCGACCGCGCAACGGCGCAGGCCGACGTAAATAATCGCGAGCACGGCGGAATGCCAACAACGACCCGGACGGCATGAGCCGCAGGAGCCGGGTCACAGAAGTCAAACCCGGCTGCTGCGTCAGATCAGACCTGCCAATTGGCGAGGATCGTGGCGGCCCGGGCCGCTTCGATCTGCTGAGCGAAGCGCTGACGGTAAAGCGTCAGCAGCGCATCATGGGTTGTATCGGACGAGCTGCACAGCGCGTCGGTCGCCAGCACAACCCGATATCCAAAGTCAACCGCGCCGAGCACGGCCGCCAACACGCATACATCCGTTTCAGCACCGGTAATGACCAGCGCGTCCGCGCCGCGTTCCCGTAAAAGGTGCGGCAAGTCGGGCTCGACGAACGGCGAGTAAACGTGCTTGTCGATAATTGCTGCGGGCGGCACGAGCCGCGCGAGTGAGGGGACAAGATCGAGCAGCCTTGGATCGATAGCGTCCCGGGTCATCTCTGCCCAGCGCTGAAAATATCGCCGCCAAGCCCCCGACACATCCTCTGCTTTCGCCGGCGGAATAAACCGTGTGAAGACCGTGTGTGCCGGCCGATTGCCGGCGATGCGCTCCACAACCGGAAGCACGCGCGTCATCCACGGCGTGTGCCACGGCGTTTTCTCAGCGAACATGTTTTGCATATCGATGCACAAATGCATCGTTCGATCGGTCAAAGGACCAAAAGGAAGTGTTTCCAAACCGCCTCTCAGGGATGGATCGTTACAAATTCGATTGCCCAACGGCCAATGTTCGCCTTCTCACGTCCATATTCTTCGGACCGGCAGGATCAAGAGAGCGTTTGTTCATGCTCCTTCGTCCTCTGCCCTGGTCGGCGATTGCTTGCTCTACGATTGCAACCGAGAATCGGTTCCCAGAAGCAAGCACGATGATTATGTCCGGTGTCGATTATGTCCGGTGTCCCGGAATGTTGCGACAAAGCGCCGTGCTGTCCGGGTCGGCGGCTGGTACCCGAGAAGCCGTGGGCGCTATAAGATGGAATGGGTAAGATTGGTCGATCAAGGCCACGTTCGGACAGAATCGGGAGGAGGCGCCAAATGCATCGGGGACTTATCGGGTTTCTGGCGGCTGCGATCTTATGCGGCCTCGCAGCCAGTTTTGCCGGCGGAGCCGCAGCTCAGGGGCTCATCAATGTTCGAATGTTGTCGGCGCCGCTGGCGAATGAGCTGGTGGGCCAGGCGGTCGCGAACTGCGCCCAAAAAGGGTATGCGGTGACCGCCGTCGTCGTCGATCTCGACGGCGTTCGGCAAGCGATGCTGAGGGGCGACGGTGCGCCAATCCACACTGTCGACTTTGCCTACAACAAGGCCTATTCGGCGGCAACGCTGACATTGGCGCGCAAGGAAGACAGCACAAAAGCCGTAGCCGAGCGGATGAGCAAGAATCCGGCGAGCACATTGCCGGCGACCCCGCCCCCGCACATCACTTATGCGGCCGGTGGCGTGACGATCACGGCCGGCGGGACGGCAATCGGCGCCATTGGCGTCAGTGGAGCGCCTGGCGGCAACTTTGACGACGCCTGCGCCCGCGCCGGGATCGCTAAGATTCAAGATCGGCTAAAGTAAGTCTTGAACCTGAGTGCAGGTTAGTCGTGTCAAGAACAGAGTTGGATGGAGGAGACGGGTTGTGACGTCGCTGTCTGTGAGCCTCGAAAGGGGAAGACCTTATATTCTGAGTATTCTGCGGATCGTGGTTGCCTTGCTGTTCCTGCAGCATGGGTTACAAAAATATTTCGGCTTTCCGTCGGCTGGACCGCATATGAGGCCCATTCTCTACATCCAGGGGCTGATCGAGATCGGCGGCGGCATTTTGCTCCTGCTCGGAGCCTATACGCGCGTCATCGCCTTTATCCTCGCCGGGGATATGGCTGTTGCGTATTTCATGGCGCATTTCCCACGCTCCTTCTTCCCGGCGGTGAATGGCGGGGACGCCGCAGTCCTGTATTGCTTCACGTTCTTGTACATTTTCTTCGCCGGCGGCGGCCCTTGGAGCCTCGATCGCGCCGTATTGCGGCAGGACTAACCTGGCGCGGACCTTGAGCCCGGCTTCGGGGCACGAATTCAAGAGCCTTGCCGGGCCGCCTCGACGCCAAGATGCAGTGCGGCCTTGCAGTTCGTCGGCAGATTCACCGACTATCCGATCGTTTACCGGGCACCGCACGTGTTGAACGGATTGCGGCGATCCGCGAACGGGAGCGCGAGCGATGACAGACGTCAATTCGGGCCCATCGAGCAGACAGGCCACTGAGCACCGGGGTCCGCTCGACGGTGTGACTGTCCTTGATTTGTGCAGTTATCTCGCCGGTCCCTACGGCTGCACCCTGCTTGCCGATCTCGGGGCCGAGGTCATCAAAATTGAAGCGCCTGCCGGCGACATGCTGCGCCAATTTCCGTCGAGCCTGCCCGGTGAGAGCCGGTTTTTCCTCGGCACCAATAGGGGCAAAAAGGCGATTGCGCTCGATTTGAAGACCCCGGATGGGCTCGCGATCCTCCACCGGATGATCGCGAGCGCGGATGTTTTTGTCGAAAACTTCAGACCGTCAGTGCCGGCCCGGCTCGGCATCGATTATCCACGGCTGAAGACAATCAACCCGCGGCTCGTTTATTGCGGGCTCACCGGCTATGGCGATCGCGGGCCGCTGAGCGAAAAGGGTGGCTTCGACCAGGTCCTGCAGTGCCTCAGCGGCATCGCCGTGTTTCAGGGCGGCGGCTCTGACAAGGCGCAAGTCGTGCTGGGCTCGGTACTCGATTATTTCACCTCAGCACTGCTGGCTTATGGGGTGGCTGCGGCGTTGTACGATCGCGAGCGCCGCGGCACCGGGCAATATCTGAGCCTTTCGTTATTGCGCAGCGCCTTGACGATCCAGGCAGGACGCTTTGTGTGGGCCGAGGGGGAGGGGCGCGACGTGGCCCGCGATTCCGGTGCGGGCGGGCTGACCGGCATTCATCCGACCAAGGATGGATCGCTTTATATCTCGGTGCATTCAAACCATTTTTTCGCGGCTTTGTGCGAATTGATCAACCGCCCGGACTTGGTGCAGGACCCGCGCTGCTCCTCTATGCGCAGCCGGGCCGCGCACGCCGCCGAGCTGGTGCCGGAATTGCGTGCGGCACTCGCGACCAGGAGTGCGCGCGACTGGGAGGCGCTGTTCGGTGAACGCGTGCCGTGTGCGGCAGTGAGGCCGATCGAAGACATGTTCGACAACCCGCAGGTCTTGGCCGAGGACCTCGTCTGCACCCTCGATCACCCGGTGGTCGGCCGCTATCGCACGATGACAAAGCCGATCAAATTCGCCGACACACCCGGACCTGCTCCGACAGCGGCGCCAACCTTTGGCCAGCATAGCGACGAGATTCTTACAACCTATGGTTATTCGGCGGCCGAGATCACGGCTTTGCGCGAGCGCGGCATCGTGCGCTGAGTGGCGCAACCGACTGCCCAGGCATTACCGGCAAGTCCTTAGAGGCGGTTTTCAGAATTCCCGAGCGAGCCTGCCTGCAACCAGGAATATGCAGGCCGCCTGGAGCAGCGACTGAATGACAAACCCGAGCCGGTCGTAGCGCAGCGCCAAGCGCTTGTTCTCCAGCACCCAGGCATTGCTGC
>JAFAOB010000469.1 GCA_019238055.1 Alphaproteobacteria bacterium | reverse complement strand
ACGAAGCACGCTCGGCTTTCGAGGTGCGCTTCTGGGGTCAATTCAATGCGGTACGCGCGGCCTATCCGCACATCAACAAGACGGGCTCGATTACCCTGGTTTCCGGTCTGGCCGGCCAGCGTGCGAGCCCCGGCCGTGGTATTTACGCTGGCGTGCTCGGCGGGATTGAGGGGATGGTGAAGAGCTTCGCGGCCGAGCTGCGGCCGATCAGGGTGAATGGAGTATGCGCCGGTGCGGTCAATACCGAACTGTGGCATCGGCTGCCTGAGGCGGAGCGGCTGGCCACATTCGCCCGGATCGCTGCTCGCCTCCCGGTCGGGCGGGTCGGCAAGCCTGAAGATATTGCCGAGGCTTATCTTTATCTGATGAAAACCGGCTTCAGCACCGGCGAGACGATCGTACTCGATGGGGGTGCGTTGCAGGCGCCGTGATCCTGACCCGGTAATTGCTCGCCCGGATGATATCAGGGCGGAGATTGCTTGGTAATAGGCCCAGCTAGATCTCGCTCCTCCCAAAGCTGCCCGATTGCGCCTCTCTGCAAATAGGCTAGCGGCGGCCCCGCCGGTCACCCAGCCCGCTCATTCTCTTTCGATTGACGGTGCCGGATCTCTCCCCCGTTCACCCATCGAGAGAGTTGGTTTGCCGTTCAATGCGGCTCGGAAGTCGCGCGATCTGAGCCTTGATAAAGTCAAGATCCGGTCGATGTGGCGTGGAAATCGTCGGGAGGCTTGCTGGTGATTGGTCTGGAATAGATGGTAAGCCGCAAGTCATGCTATCGTTAGGATCGGCGTCAGGAAACATGTCCTGGGCCCCCGAAGGCTCTTGTTGTCTTCCAATGCGCTTCGGGACATCAACCGAAGCTACTGTTCTTGTAAATCGATCTCGGGGCAAATTCCCATAAGTGAGTTTCAACATTTCTCGAACTTTCATCCCGATCCCTCCCGTTGTATTTAGCGAAGCGCGGGTTTTCTCATACCTCCTGCCGGCCGATTTCATCGTGATGCCTTGGAGAGGATCCTGACCCAATGCATTAGCAACACCTTGGTGTGTTTTGTCATAGTTCTTGTCGCTCTCCTCTGCGCATTGTTCAGACATCGTGGAGTTGAACTCGTTCCGAGAGGAGTATTCTTGTTGAGTGAACGATTTTTCGCCGAGGCCCCGATTGCAGACCCTCCGCCCGGTTGGCAGCAAGCCCCGCGTCATACATGGAGTGCCAGCGAGGGTTTGTTGCTCAATGACGGCGGGCCGGCGTCATGCCGGCTTCCTGTTCGGTGGCTTCCCTTTTGAGCGGCAACGGAATCAAAAATCATCACCGGTTATCGGAGTACCTCCATCCGGTGGCGAACAATAGAGGTACTGCGTGTACGCGCTTCCGTCGCAAAGCTGCTCTGGAATTCGATCAACGGCCGCGAAAACGTGGCCGAGATCCAGATACAACACTCATCATGCTCATCTGATCTCGATGAGCAGCGTGCACCTATGTTACCGGTTTATAAATTAAACTGGACGCCCGGCCGCTCGTGCATGAGCTTGGGCGGGGAGCCCTGCCGCCCTACGGGCGAGAAAACTCCCCCTACCGCCACCCTGCTAATAAACTTACTATTAGTACACCCGAGCTGGCAGGAGTTTTTGTAGCCAGCTAGCTTAACGCTAGCCTGCGCTTGCGCGAGCTTACTGGCGAGCCATACTTGCTGGTGGCCAGCAACGCCAGTCGGGTATCGCAGGCCCCCCGAATCACCAGGGACAATCTGTAATAACTTGTGGATCGTAGTTACTCGCGGTGAGGAGAGTCAGGCCCATCTGACGCCACAGCCGGGTTGGCATAATGACGATGGCCTCGGAGCCGCCGCGGTAACGGAAGCCGAGTGTCCTGCCAACGATCTGGTCGAACTCGTCAAGCAGATGCAATTTCACACAATTGCCAGTACCGAACACCGCGTTCTCGACCAGGAGATCGCGATACTGGTCCGGCGACGGATACATCATGACGTAGTAGATCTTCTTACCGATGTAATCGTTGAGACCCTTTGCCTTATTGGGGGTGATGCCGCACTCATCGGCCTTATTGCTGATGATGATCGCGTTGGAGTCGGTAGCTGCGATGTCCGCATGAATATGGCGGACCCACTGCCGATCAGGTTTATCTTTGCGATAGGCACGGGCTCTATCATCAATGTAAATTTGAACACACATCCGATCTCTGGGCAGATAGCTCGCGACAGGCAAATCGGTGATCCGCCAAGTTGGCGGAAGCTCGGGTCTGGCGGTGATCCCCACTGTCTCGAGCTGAGATCGCCATTCTCGCAAAGCTGGGCCGAATTTGGGATGAGCCTCGATCCGGCCGAGCTGCCGGCGACGGATATGTTCGAACGCCATTCGGATCTTGCGCTCGGTTGTCGTTACCGTCAGCCGATAGCTATTTCGGGTCCACCAGTCGCGAACCTTGACGTAATATTGCTGTCCTGCAATTCTAAGATATGGGCTATTTGGGGAGTTGTTTACCCCGAATGGCTCGACATCAGGATTGATGGTAACGAGATTCGGCTCTGCATAGTGGGCTTCCATGATGTTGAGCATTTCATCAAATGAAATTGGTGCGCCTTCTTTACAGTAGTTTTCGAAGGCCTCCAGACGATGCATCATGCCGAGGTCTCTGAAATTTGGCACCGAAGCGACAAATTTTTGGGCCCATTCGACCTGCTCCTTGGGATCGATCGTCAGCAAGTCGGCCATGCTGCATTCGTCGTGAAGGACCCAAGACAGTTGCGTTTCGTACTCGATTTGGCCTCTGATCAGTCGCTGTGTTCTGCGATCGAGATCATTTCGCGCGTAGAGCCATTCTTCAAACCTCGGATGCAGCCAATAGCGCGTTCCGCCGGCGCGAAACCAATTTTGCACCAGGCCGTGGGTTGTGAATATGATAATCGAATCTCGGACGGTTTGGTCGAAACTGTATCCCCGATCGCCGCGCCAGCCGAGCTCATGCTGGATCTGACATCGATACCGGTTGAGCGCCTCGACCCGAGCATTGCTTGCATTTGTGTAGAGCGCCTCGATCTCACTACTATAACCATTGCGGGCGGCACGTTCGATGCTGGATCGGAACCCAGGCTCGATTGTCCGGAAGACCTCGTCGAATGAGCAGAGGAGGACGCCGTGAAACCCCCTCTCTGGTCCCTTGCCCGCGTTGAACTCGGCACATTTCCGTCTGGCCTGTTCGTAAGACCGACAAGCCACAACTAAGAATCCGGGGTGGAAGACCCGGTAATCGTTCCGATCATCGAGCATCACATCGAGAGCTGTTGAGGTCTTGCTGGCGCCTTCGGCGGACACGATCACGCTGAGCTGATGAATGGTCGCATATTCGAGGATCGAGCGGAAAGTCATCTTTGGGATGACGTCATCGCAAGAGGGCGGCCGTTCGATGAAAGGCCAATAAAGCCGCTCCTCCTCTGCCTCCCTGGCGTCAGGTGCCTGTCTGTTGCCTATATCGATGAGCTCCTCGCCATCGTTCAACTGCGGCCGGTGCAGCCAATCCATCGTTTCGGCAAAAAATCGTTCCAACCAGGAGAGAGGGCGGTCCGGCAGTCCAGCTGAAAGGGTATCGTGGCGGAGAAATGTTTCGACGAGCTCGTTTGCGCTGACCGGAAATTCAAAACGATGCTGCTGGGTGTTCGGGTCCTTTGAACCGATCACGATCGTGTTGTAGCGGCCGATCATAAACGAGCTGGGGGTGCGATCCTGGCGATTGTTTCGGAATGTGATTCGCCAGTCACCTTTGTACCGATCGACATTGACAGCGAACGGGGCAACATCGGGAGCCCCGAATAAGCGCTCGCAGAGTTGGTTGATCGCTGTGATCAAGGCTATGTTTCCGCCCTGATCGAGCGTCTGCGTCGTAGTGGAATGGCGGCATGATTGCGATGGTCGAGAGCGGCGCGCCTCTTGAAAGAACGTCTGCGGCAGCAACAGCCACTCATTGCCGGATTTCGGGTAGGCG
>JAFAOB010000078.1 GCA_019238055.1 Alphaproteobacteria bacterium | reverse complement strand
ACGACATACTCCCGACATAGATCGCGCGCCGCATCCGCCGCCCACAGCGTCCGGCTCAGCACCCGTTGCGTGCGCCATGGGCGTGCATCGCCGATCGGCGCGGCCAACGGCCAGCCGTTCTTGCGCGCGACCGCGCTCAGCAGACCTTCGAGATAGAGGTTTGCTTGCCGGCGCGCGTCCGTTCAGCCAGCTCAGTACGCCAGCCCAACACTCCGTCGTACCCCGAACCCACAACCAACTCGCACCACCCGAGGCAGATATCCTCTGCCTCCCATATGAAGGTGAAGCCATAAAACGCAACTGTAGTATTAAGTCAGTCATTGTTTGGCGCGATCCTCGAGCGCATCGACGCGCTCTTCGACACGGCGCAGCCGGTCGAGCATGCGGTTTGTCAGCGAGATTAGCGCGCGCAATTCGGCGCCCTGACCGGAGACGGTGTTGTCGAGGCGGATGATCGAGGCGGTCTGTACGGTCATCTGCTCGCGCATGGTCGCGATCTCTTGTGTCAACCGATCGAGAGCGCGGCCGATATAGGTCAGGTCGATCGTTGGGCGGTCATCGCTCATGAATTATCCTTGCCGGAATGGTGTGAGCCGCGCTGGATGGCGTGATTTTTTCTCGGTGGTCAGATCGTGCAATAGCCGCTCGAATTCGCGCAGGCTTGTGACATTCAACAATTCCAGATTGATGATGTAACGACGATGGGGCGCGCGGGCGATCTCACCTTCAATCTCGCGGATCAGTTGCGGTTTCTCCATTGCAAATTAATATTGTCGATTTTCACAGATAGCGCAGCCGGTTTGATAATGAGCCGATTAGCATACCGATCAATGCGGCCAGTGCGACAATAATCGCGAGCCACGGTTCGCGGCGGTATTTGGTTGCCCTTTCGTAGGACTTGATGGCCTCTTCAGTGAGTTTGGTCAGGTGCGCCTTGAGCTTTTCGCTTTCGGCACGATCGCGGTCGATGCGGGCAGTCCCGCCCGAAGGTCGAATTCGTGGTCATCGCTCATTTTCATCCCGATCAGGTGTTGGAGTGGAAATAATTGACGACAACGCGCCAGCCGCCTTGCGGTTTGGCAATGACACCAAAGGCATGCGCCATATTACCGAACCGATCGCGGAGCTCGTATTCCCTGGCTCAATGCTGAGCGTCGGCGAACGCTTCCTCTTTGATGGCACGGACCCTCTCACACTCCCGGTATCATGGAAGGCCGCCGGTTTCGTTGTAAACGGCGCTTGCATGGTACCCATCTCCTGGATGACGGAGGCTGCTACGTTTTTGTTAGCTCACGGATCATTGTTCGCGCGTCTTGAGCGTGCGCGGTTCGGCGCTTTGGCCGGGCTCGCCCTCGAGCGCCCTGAGAGGTCGCGCCAGGTCGCCGCCCGCAACGGAATTTCAATTTGCTAAGTCGCACAATCGCGCCGATTGAATAAGCAAGTGCATCATCGTCAACCCTCCCAGCCGGCTAAAAAGTCGAGCAGAACCGGGTTCACTTGTTCCGGCCGTTCCTCCTGCGGTAAGTGGCCACATTGCTCGATCGGAGCGAACCGGAGATCGGTCGCCATTTCTCGCCACACGGCCTCGAAATCCCACATTCTGCCGCCGGCCTCAAACTCCGTTCCCGGCAATACCAGCGTCGGGCAGGCGATCTTGATGTGCTGATCCTGTTGATCCTGGGCTACATCGATCCTCGCAGCCCGATAATCTTCGAGGGCACCCCGCAGCGCGCCATGTTGTCTATATGACCGCACGTAGACGGCGATGTCCTCCGGTGTCAGCACTTCGGGATCGTAAATCCAGCTTTGGAAGATAAAACGAAGCCATATCTCCTCTCGTCCGGTGATTAATGCCTCGGGCAAGTCGGGAACGCTGTTGAATATGAAAAACCAGTGGGCGCGTGCGATCTCCACATCCATTCTTTCGAAGATGACCCGGGTAGGGATGTTGTCCAGAACGCCAAGCCGAGCAATCGCCCCCGGATGATCCTTGGCAAAGCGCGTCGCCACACGGGCGCCACGGTCATGACCGATGATCACCGCCCGTTCGATGCCGCGTTGCTGCATCAGCGCCAGAATATCGTTCGCCATGGTCCGCTTGTCGTAACCGGTAGCCGGTTTTGCGGTCGCGCCGTAGCCGCGCAGGTCCGGGATGATCAGATGGTACCGTTTCCCAAGAACAGGGATCTGTTTGCGCCAAGCGTACCACGTCTGTGGAAACCCGTGCAGTAGAATAACTGGCGGCCCATTCCCGACCTCGACGTAATGCTGCTTAATGCCGTTGGCCTCAAGGGCGTGATGCGTAAGATTGATGGTCAATTCGGCGGTCTCCTGGCATGAGGCATCACGCCTCAAACAATCCGTATCGTTAACACCTCGGGCTGTAATCTGCTGCCGTGCCTTGAGGCTGCCCATAGGTCTCGAGTTTTATGTAGAAAGGCCTATCAGCGTCGATCTGCCCTGAAACCACACTGATGTGTACACCTACCGCTACCGGCGAGCTGATAGATCATATTGCGACCAGCGCGCCAATCGGCGCGTTTCTCTCAAAACGCGGTCGGGGAGGTGCGGATGCCACTCGCCGGGTACCGGTCGGATTATCGTATCGGGATCGAGGAAGCTCGGAATGGCCCGCCGCGGCAGTCAACGAGCGGGCCGGGCCAGACATCAACAGAGCGACCACGAGTGTATCGTCGGCGCGCTGACCTTCGGTGACGATCATCTCAACGATTTGGCGCCGGCGCGCGACCAGATCGGCGAGACGTCTTGTCATCTCATTAGGCAGTGGCCGAGCTTCTCCTAGAACTACAGTCGGGTTTCAATTTTAGCCTCGGTATGAGAAGGTGCCGAGGATGAGCCGAGAGGATGCGGCGCGCTGGGCGGCCGGGCTTGAGGGCGTGATGGAGCGGATCGAGGCGCGGTTTGGGCGGGTCGAGCCGCGCCGTCGGGCGCTGGCGTATTTGCGTGGGCTCTTGTCGCCGATCGAGC